>DAOTYB010000163.1:0-27871 GCA_034435315.1 Anaerolineae bacterium
GGCAAAGTTGTGATACACTGGTCATTGCAAGTCCTTTGGGATGAAGATGTGTCGCGACTCCTATCATAGTCCAAAAGCTTCCATTGGCTAAATCTTAGCTTGATGCGTATGGGGCTGACTTTGCACAAGCCCTGATTTCTTCCCCTGCTCTCCCTGCTTTGCGGGGAGAGCAGGGGGCAGGAGGGATGAGAGGGGTTGTTCCCCAAGAGCGACGTTACACTTGATCGGCTCGCGTGAGCCGTTAGTTTTCAACCGACGGCGAGCGAAGCTCTAGCCGTATTGAACAACATCAGTTGAAAGGAGCCACTCGACTATGAAGACCTTGCATCCATCTCTATCCCAAACGGAGAAACATAGTATACTGGGGTGGCTGCGCGTTCTGCCAGCCATTCTGCTGTTTCTATTGTTTTCCACATCCGCATTCGCGGCGACTACCCTCACCGTCACTCAAATTACCTGGAACGTTATCGGTTTGGACAGCAACAACGTCAATGTTGGACCCAATCGGTTTCCAGTTGGAGCGCGTGTGTGCAATACAGGTAGCGCTGCGGCTTCGAACGTGACTGCCACGTTGGTGTGGGATTCGAGTAACAGTTACATCAATATCCGTCCCGGAACAAGCAACAGTCTTTCTGTTCCCAGTTTAGCCGCCGGGGCGTGTACGGATTTTTACTTTGAAGTCGAGGTGGCGCGTAATCCCGCTGCCTACGACACGACGCGGCGCTATCGCATCACGGTCACGGCGGACGGTGGTGCCACGACAGGTAGTACTCCTGTTCCGCGTGAACTGTTTGTCGAGCGGTTAATCTCCCAATCGCGTAATGCGGTGACCGATGTGCAACTAAGCAAGGATGGGGTTACCTACACGAGTATTCCAAGTGGCGGGACGATGGCGTTGGTGGTGGGGAACACCTACTATATCAAGTTGGTTGGCAGTACCGCGACTAACGGTTATGAGCAGATCGAGAATTTTATCAACTTTCCCAACACGATCTTTCAGGTCCTTTCCGTTAGTACGACCTATTCGGCTAATTCCGCGCCTGGTCGAGTGTCCAATCCACATCCTCAACCTTATGCCGATGCCTGCCTTTGGATCAATAACCCCAATGATCCAAATTACCGCAGTTGCTGGAGTACTGGCAAAGCCGGTGGTAACATCACAGTGACCTACCGAGTCAAAATCCTTTCGATGCCGACTTCCCCGCTAACTAACCCCGAGCGGCTCAACTCTCTCGTCTATGACTTTTCCGGCAGTAGTTATCACTACAACGCGGACTATGGAGTCTCGGCGCGCTATGTCGCCATCGTTGATCCCACAGCCGCCACCATCACCAAGAGTTTCACGCCCAGTACCACCAATGTTGGCGGCGTTTCCCGATTGACGATCACCATCAAAAACAATAATCCAGTCACAGTCAGTGGCTATAACTTTGTGGACAACTTGCCTGCCAATATGCAGGTCGCTAATCCTCCGAACGCGACGACCTCCTCGTGCGGTTCGCCGATCTTTGCGCCTGCTGCCAACGCGACCTCGCTGACCTTCAGCAATGGCACGATTGCCGCTAACGGCACCTGCACGATTCAGGTGGATGTGACGACTACGACGATAGGGATTTTCACCAATACCACGAATAACCTTTTTATTGACGCTCAGGATACCGGCAAATCCGCAACGGCTCAATTGACGGTGAACAACGCCCCTGCACCGCCGGCGCCTACTTGCGGTCTGGTACTCGCACGCTGGACGATGGACGCCGGGCAAGGGACGAGTGTTCCTCCAGCGTACTCCTTCATAGGCACCGGCGTCTCAAGCGCTACGGCAAGTTATACTGGCACCGGGACGAGCCGCATCAATACATCATTCGGTAACCCCGTAAACGCCTGGGGCGTTTACGGCAGCTGGGCGGCAAATAATACGGGCTATCCAAATGGAGGCGCGGCTCCCTACTTTAATTTCACACTTGACACGAGTAAATATACCAATGTGCAGATTGCTTTCGATTACAAGGTTGATGGCAACTGGGCGAATAAAGCCAACAACTATATGTATATCTACTCGAGCGCGGATGGGGGAGCCTTTTCCCATTTGACAACACGCACCGGCTTTGACAAGAATGATGGGTTTGTGAACACTGGAGTCATCACTGCCGCAAGCACTGGCTCGAGCACAACATCCTTTCGAGTGAATGCTGTGGGTCAGCAACAAGGCGATGCGGAGTTGATTCTGGACAATATTACTTTCACCGGCTGCCGCGTGCCTGATCTGCCCACCATTACGAAAACATTCTCGCCAAGTGCCGTCGCAGTCAACGGCACTTCTACGCTGACCTTCACTATCACCAATCCCAATAACAACGCGGCTCTCAGTGGCATCTCGTTTACTGATACTTTGCCCGAAGGACTAACCGTTGCGAGTGGCTCGTCGTCGCAGTGTTGGGGGACGTTGACGACCACGGCACCCAGAACGATTTCCCTGACTGGCGGATCGCTTGCTGCAAGTGGCTCGTGCAACATTTCGGTAACAGTCACGGCGACTGCAGCCGGCCCCTACCAGAACGTGAGTGGATATATCTACAGCACACAGACCTATACCAATACGACTTTGAGCGGTTATGCCAAAGCCACTTTGACCGCCGTAGTGCCACCAAGTATCACCAAGCAGTTTGCGCCCAATCCGATTCTGGCAAACGGGACATCAACCTTAACTTTCCGCATCACCAACCCGAACCAGAATGATACGCTGAGTGGAGTGGCTTTCTCGGATACTTTTCCAACTTCGCCGGGAAATATGGTTGTGGCAAATCCACCGAATGCTTCCACCAGCGGCTGTGGCTCGCCGACTTTTTCGCCTGTTGCGGGAGCGAGTTCTATCTCCTTCTCAGGTGGCACGATTGTCGGTGGTGGTACCTGTACGGTGAAGGTGGATGTCAAAGTGCCGGCGAACACTGGTACCTATAACAATACCAGTGGTAATGTTTCTGCCATCGTCAGCGGGGTTACCGTGACCGGTAACAATGCCAGCGACTCTTTGACCGTCAATCCGGCATTTCCGGCAATCGGAATCTTGAAGCAAGTATCCACCAGTCCAACTAATGGCTGGGTGAAGAATCTAGCCGTATCGGCAGGCACCAACATCTATTACAAGTTCACAATCGAAAACCTTGGGGATGTGCCGCTGAATCCAGTCAGGATCGTGGATAACACGCTGGATGTATCAAGTTGCAACTCTAACTGGACGGTGCCGCTACCGGTCGCGGTTGCAGCGAATGAGAATCATATTCAGGCTTGTGTCGTCGGTCCTATCCCGACTGTCTCCGGTATTTACACCAACACAGCAACTGCCTACGGCACGTACAATGGATCCGAACACCAGTCGCGTCAGTCCAGCGCGGTCTATGATACATCCAGACCAACTGCCGTGACGCTTAGCCGATTCGTTGCTCACACCGCCGGTTCAGATTTGCTCGCGCCTGTTCTTGGAATTATTGGCGGTGTGATTCTCGGTGGGCTAGTGATATTCACCCGCAAACGCATAACGCGCGTGTAGAATTTCGCGTTGGGATGATTCAGAAAAAACGAGGAGAGAGGCGACTCTCTCCTTTTTTGTTGCTTGAATTTAAAGGGATTACGAAAAGTTGATACAATCGCGATTGTTCTTAATGTGTTTCTAACACCTTTGGGCTATGCTAAAAAGAGTATTTTGGAGATGGAAGAATGAGAATCGCAAACGATGTAACCGAACTCATTGGCAACACACCTCTGGTGCGATTGAATCGCATCACACAAGGTGCGGTCGCGCAGGTCGTCGCCAAGTTAGAGTTTTACAATCCCGCGCACAGCGTCAAAGACCGCATCGGTTTTTCGATGATTGACGCGGCGGAACGCGAAGGCAAGATCAACAAAGACACCATCATTGTCGAGCCGACGAGTGGCAACACCGGCATCGCGCTGGCGATGGTGTGCGCGGCGCGCGGCTACAAGTGTGTGCTGACGATGCCCGAGACAATGAGCAAAGAGCGGCGGATGCTGCTGCGTGCCTACGGCGCGGAATTGATTCTCACACCCGGTAGCGAAGGGATGGCGGGGGCGATTCGTAAAGCGGAAGAACTGGTGGCGTCTGACCCGCGCTATTTTATGCCGCAACAATTCAAAAATCCGGCGAACCCTGAAATCCATCGCAAAACCACCGCCGAGGAAATCTGGCGCGATACCGATGGGCAAGTGGACATTCTTGTCGCGGGGGTAGGCACCGGCGGCACGATTACCGGCGTGGGCGAAGTCATCAAAGCGCGCAAACCTTCGTTCAAAGCGATCGCGGTCGAACCAGACGCGTCGCCGGTGTTATCGGGTGGGCAAAAAGGACCTCACCCGATTCAAGGCATCGGCGCAGGATTTGTGCCGGAGGTGCTCAACACCAAAATTTACGACGAGGTCATTCGCGTCAAAAACGAAGACGCCTTTGAGACCGCGCGGCGAATGGCAAAGGAAGAGGGCTTGCTCGTGGGCATTTCGTCGGGCGCGGCAACGTGGGCGGCGCTTCAAGTGGCGCGGCGCGCGGAAAACAAGGACAAGTTGATTGTGGTGATTATCCCGTCGTTTGGTGAGCGGTATTTGAGTACGGCGTTGTTTGCGGATCTGGCGGACTGATGAAGGACGAAGGACGGAGGACGAAAGACGAAGGACATTGGTCATTCGTCCTTCGTCCTTCGTCATCAGGAGGTGGAAATGCTGGAGACAATTCGCCGTGACGTTCAAGCCGTGTTCGAGCGTGACCCGGCGGCGCGCAGCGTTCTGGAAGTCGTGTTGCTGTATCCCGGCTTGCATGCCTTGTGGGCGTATCGTGTGGCGCACTGGTTGTGGCAACACAATTTCAAGTTGTTGGGGCGCTGGGTGTCGCAACTCGCGCGCGGTCTCACCGGCATCGAAATTCATCCGGGCGCGAAAATCGGCAGGGGATTTTTCATTGATCACGGGATGGGTGTGGTCATCGGCGAGACGGCGGAGATCGGCGACAACGTGACGTTGTATCACGGTGTCACGCTGGGCGGCACATCGCTCAGCAAAGGCAAGCGGCATCCCACGCTCGAAGATAATGTTGTGGTGGGTGCGGGCGCAAAGATTTTGGGTGCTATCACTATCGGCGCGAACAGTCGCATCGGCGCGAACGCAGTGGTGGTGCGCTCGGTGCCGCCGAATTCGGTCGTTGTGGGCGTGCCGGGACAAATCGTCAAACGCCAGGAAGAGCGCGTCGCGCCGCAACCTGATTTGAATCACAACGTGATGCCCGATATGATCGGCGCATCGGTCATTTCGTTGATGGCGCGCGTGGGCGCGCTGGAGCAATTGATCGCGCAGCGCGAATCGAACGGCGCGCGCGTGCCCCAGGATTCGGACGAGTTTGTAATCTGATAAATTTTCAATCACCCCATTGCACATCAAGGCGCGGGCGACCCTCGATGTTCCAATCGCCGGTGTCGGAAGAGACAAAATACTTGCCACTGTGATACGCCGAGTCGGCAGAGTACAGAATCAAGCGCAACGGTTCGTTGCGCGCATACGCGCGCGCAACGGCGTATGTCACATTCCACGTGCGCGGCACGCCGGGCCAACCTTGCCAATCGGTAATCGGGTTGACCCACCTCCCGCCGATGTTTTCCGCCGCCAGCGGCGCGTTGTTCCACGTGATTGTGTCTTCCCCCCAATCTTCGCTTGCGACCAACACTTGAATCCACGATGGTTGTGCCTGCGCGCCGCCCGCGTTCCCGAATTGATGGAGCGTCAGCGTTGCCGAGACGATGGTCTTGCCGCGCGGAATGCTATCGAGCGGAAAGGTCACATAGTACTTGGCAAAGCAGGGCCAATCCGCCACATCGGATTGATTCTGGATGTTGAAATCGCCTCGTCGTCCATAGTTGCGATTGCCCCACTCGTTCCAGATGTGATACTCGTCGCCGGGACATTGGTTGCCGGTGGAACCACCCACATCCGCATCGGGTACGAGCGGACTGTTTTGTGTCGGACGCCGAATCGTCACCGCGCCGGTTGGTCGGGCGAGTGTTTGATATACCGGGATGCCAAAGTGCAACGTGCCCCAACACGATGGATCGGTCAACGATGCTTGCGGGGGCCAGGACTGGTCGCCAATCGGCGGACCGGCGAATGAATCGCGATCGTGCGTGATGACGGCGATGCGCCACTGCGTGAAGTGTGCCGGCACATCAAGCCCCAGACTGCTGAACGGGATGGTGAATCCCATCGCCCAGCCGCGATCGCTGTCGCTATCGTCATTGAGCGCGTTGCCGCGCCAGCCCGGCACCGCATTGAACGGCACACTCGTCAGTTGCCAGCCCGCTGCGCTCCCGCGATAGACCGCGCGACGCGCGGGGCTGGGTTCGCCGTACAGTTGCGCGACAAAGCGCCATGACCCTGGCGAAAGCGTCGAGCCGTTGGCAGTGTCGAGCAACAAGGTGACAGCATCCCATTGTGTTAGCGTCTCGACAGTGGGCGTTTCGTCGTACCACAGGTGACGATCGAAAATGGCGAGATAGACATACAACTCGGTGTCGTTATAGCCCACGCGAATATCGCTATAGTTTTGCGTTGGCGAGACGCGGCCGAACCAGGCAATCGCGGTTTGCTCGAACGGGATCGCGCCGCTAAAGCGCGGAGCGTTGAGGCGGAGCGATGAAGCGCACCCGGCTTTGGCGACGAGCGGCAAGTACACAATGTTGCTACTGTTGTTGGAACGCGGCGCTTGCCCAAAGGTGCGCGCCGGCGTGGAAAGCACTAGCCCCACCAGTGCCGTGATGCCGATAAGCCCAAGCGCGCCCACGATGAGACGTTGGGTTGGGCGTGCGCGGGTGATATGGTGAAAAATTCTAGTGAACATTTTTTCTCCGGGACGAAAGACGAAGGACGAACGACGAAGGACGAAGGGCGAAGGACTGACGATGATCTGCCCACAACATACGTGCTATCTATCTACTCCTGACCTTGTCCACAGCAAAGTTGGCAAAGAGCGCGCCTTTGGCGCAGACGTTCACGCATTCCAGGCACATCACGCATTCGGTGGAAAGCACTCGCTGGTTGTTTTTGATGTAGCCCGAAACGTTAATGTCCATCGGACACATTTTGTTGCACGCTCCGCAGTCGGTGCATTTGTCAGCATTTCCGGCGATTTTGAGCAGGGCAAAGCGCGCCGGAATTTTTTGCAGGGTGGGAATGGGGCAAACATATTTGCAAAAGGCGCGGTTATCTTTCAAGGCAAACGCCAGGGCAATACCGATGGCATAGTAGAGCAGGTTGCCGCCCAACAGCCAGTACAACTCGGTCGGGCTTTGCTCCTGCACACGATAGTCCAATCCCCACCACAGGACAGCCACCAGTCCCAGACTAACGCCAAAGTGGACATAGCGCAGCCCCCACCAGGGAGTGGAAAGCGGCGCGGTTTTGTGCCGCTTGAAAGGCAACAGATCGAGAATCATCACTGTCCAACAAGCCCAGCCGCACCAGCCGCGATTGAAAATCAACACTCCACCTACTTTGGCAACCAGGTAATGGATGACCGATCCGGCAAAGATACCCGCCAGCAGGTAGAAGAAAAAGCCCTCGATTTGCATGTTCTCACGCTGGAGCAGTCCCAGGAACAAGAGCATATACGCACCCACCAGGAATTGCGCCAGGCGGCGTCCGAGCGGTTTCTTGCGGGCTGGCAGGGATGCGTACACTCCCAGTCCCACTGCCAGGGCGGTGCCGATGTAGCCAAAGTTGAACAGGTAGAAGATTCGTTCGGTGGTCAGCCATAGGACGATGGCAATGATCCAAAAGACGGCGAACAGGACAATCGGGGCGGTCAGGTTGGAGCGTTTTGGGGTGGAAGTTTTCAAGGTGTCCTCCGGTTTTTGCATCAGCGGGGGGCGATTTTCAGGTTTTGTGGTCATTTTTTCTCCAATACAGTGACAGAGATATGAATGTGCTTGATCAGATTTTTATTTACGTAACGCAGCGCGGCAAATACTGCGGATTCCAGTTCCAACCGGCGGTGCCACCCTGCCATACCGCTCGTAGGTCAGCGGCGAGGCAGCATCCTGCACTGTGATGTGCGCGCGCAGGCCGGGGATGAATTCCTCGGCGCGGGTGATAATGTCGTCGGCAACGGCGGCCTTGCGGGCGCGGTAGGCGGCCCGGTCGCCCTTGCGCTTCCCAATCCCGGTAAGGAGCGAGCCGTCCGGCGAACAGCGCGTGCTTGCCCGGCGGGGCGACGCCCCGGATCGTCCCGACTGAGCAGCGCCAATCGGATAAACGTCCCGTTGGCGCCGGTGAAGCAGACCACCGTGCGCGCGGCGCTCAAACCGGCCAGCCACCGATGACGAAGAGAGCGAACCCGGCGTCGGGCATTTCAGGCATTTTTGTGGCCAAAATGCGCCAGCCACAGCGCCACAATCGGCATCACCAATAGCGGCAGGTGCATCACACCCAGCCACATCCGCTCCGGGACAGCCCAATGGCTCAGGTTGAACAGCCCGTAGAGCAGCCCGTTGAACGCCGTCACCCGGAAAGCAAAGCCATCCACCTGCGGCCAGGCCAGGATGAGCAGAAAGAGAAAAACCGGCGTGAGGAAGCAATAAGCCAGGCCGTAATCGGGCGAGGTAAGCAGGAGAAGGGGGTTAAAGTTGGGAGTGGCGGTCGTTCCTTCGACGGTGAGCGGCGACCAGAAGACCAGCAAGGCAAAAGGAAACAGTAGCCAGCGCCAGCGCGGCGCATCTCGGAAAGAAATTTGCAGCCGGTCCTTCCAGGCTACCCACAGCCAGAGCAAAGCGAGGAGAATTTCTGCCACCATAGCGCCGGTGTGAACGGCAAAGCCATAGGCAGGCGTTTGGGCGCGGGTTTGTGCAAAGGCGATGACCAGATAGTTCAAGCCAAAATACGCGGCAGCGGCGCGTCCGCCCACTTGTGGATTCCAAACAGCCAGAGCAATCACCGCCAGCGTAGCGACGTGAAACACCCAGCCCCAGCCCGCGTAGGGCAAGGCGGCGCGGCTGATGATTTCAAAGATGACCTGCTGCGTCTCGCGCGGGTCGTAAGGACGTTCAGTGTAGAGCGGCAGAAACGCGATGATGACCAGCGCCAGATAAATCAACGGATAGAACCATTTTGGGAAAGTGAGCGTTTGCATACAGCCACCTTGCAATTCAATTATCAATCATGGTCGCGGATGCGCCGCGCAAGTCTCATATTGCCTGCGAAGCATCCAGAGTATACTCCAGACGGGCAGGTTTTCAAAATGGGATGCATTTCAGTTTAGGGACGAATTAGTTACTTGAGGGGCGCGATTCTTTAGCGGAGGATCAGTGGTGAAAATATCATGTAGGTAGAAATCCGCTCCCACTTGAGCGCAATGTCCGAAGCGAGTGGTGCTGGCAACGCAACCGTCAGCGTCCCATTCGTCGTGTTGACGAGTTGGCTACTGGTGGGTGTACCGTTCCACGTGTTCCACCATCTCACTCGATAAGTGCCCGCTGCAAGGTTGGGGATGGTGATTTGTCCCGAGACGGGCGTAATCGTCACACCGTCCACCACGTTGCGCCAGGTGTATTGCCGGTGGCGAATCCACAAGTGACCGCGCCCTGCCGTACGGTCGGCTTGCCCCAGTACCAGCAAATCGGGATGCGAGGCGGTAGCACGCGCGTCCTCGTAGCGCCCGTTGTTGAGCGGGATGCCATCCATAAAGTCGCGGAACGCCTTGAAGTGGAAATACAGGTTGTAGCGGCGGATGTTCGTCTGGTCCCAGTAGAGTTCGTACAAGCCGCCGGGATTGATCTGTGCCCAGATAAAGTTGTGTAGCCAGACGCCCTGGGTGTCGCGGCTCTGGTCGTGCTCGCTGTCGCCGCGATAGTCATTGTCGTTGCCAAGCGCGACTTCGCCGCGCGTGACCGGCTTGCGTGGACCGGTGATGGCGCGCCCACCGATTTGCATACTCAACGCCGCCGAGAGATGTGCAGAATCGGAAATGATGTGGGTGAGATCGAATTCGCCGTTGAGATAGGCGCGACGACCATCGGGCGCGATCAGTTCCACGTTGTCTATCCACGCATTTCCCCCTGTGCCAAAACCGTTCTGGAAGGCGATCTCCAGCGTGTACACATTGTCGTCGTTCAGAATGATGCGCTCGCTCGCCGGCGCGAGTTGTCCATCGTGGGTATAGCGGCTGTCAAAGGTGCGCCAGTCGTAGGTGCCCGCTGGCGCGGTGCACAGCCAGCCCTTGCCCGATTCGGACGGCGGCGGAACCACGCTGCTGCGTGTTGGCAACATCCACAGCAGACGCGGACCTGCCAGTGAATTCGGTATGCCGAATGCGCACGTGCCGGTAAAGTTCTCGGCTTTCATCTGGTAACGCAACACCCACTCGCCCCGACCGCGAATGATGAGATGGCGCGGCGTACTGCCCGTGTTGTTGAACTGTGTGGCGCCGGGGATGCGTACCGAATGTCCTAGTCCACCTACGACATAGTTCGTACGATTCTCGAATGCCAGCGGCGCGCCAATGTTCTGTGCCCAGCCGGCATAGCGGTTGCCACAGCAAGCGTACTCGTGGACATCGGCATAGTCCACGCCGCTGTACTGTGGATTCGCCCAGAACTCGGCTTGCGGAAAACTGTGCCAGTTGGATGTGGTGACCGGGTGCCGGTGCGAGTCGTGCTGGCGCATAAAACGCCCAAACGCATCCGCCATCGCATAGTGATTGCCGTTGTAAGGATCGCCTTCGTTCATCAGTTCCCACGAATGCACCGCGCGCGAATAGCCCCAGCGCGCGATGAGGTAACGCCAAAAGTACTCGTGCAGCCGGCGCACTGCCGTGTTCGGCGCAGCGTAAAAGCGATTGTTGTCTAAATCGTAATAGCCGCCCACCGGGTTGCCATTCGCGTCCAGATGGTTGGCGATCCAATCGTTCTTCTCCAACACGACCGGACGAATCGTCACTTCGCCTTGTTCGGCGCGCTGAAAGAGGTAATCCCACTGCCAGGAAGGTTGCTGGTCAAAGTACAAGTGGTAGGCGAAACGATTTTTGCGCAGGATTTCCGGGCCGGTCGGCACGCCGTTACGCAGTTCACGCAGCGACACTTCGTCCACGTAGGCATCACCGCCGGTCGTGTTTTCTAGAATCAGGTAAAAATTATCCAGAAAGTACTCGTTGACGCCAGTGGTAAAGGTGGATGTGACCGTCACCCAGCCCGTCGTCGTGCCGTTCACGTGGTTCAGCAAACGGCGGCTGTTGCCGCTGGTGGATGCCGGGTCAGCACAATTTTCACCCAGCCAGCCGCCAGTGCGCACGGTGAAACCGAAGGGATAGGCACTGTTGCGCGGTCCGGTGACGCCAATCGTCCGCAAGCGCACGCTGAGATGATAGGTGGTGTTGGGTTTGACCGCCACGTTGTTGCTAAAGCCCTGAAACATACACGGGTTGCGCCGATTCTCTATGGCGGGGTCGGCATAATCCCACAGGCGCAATGAGACCAGGTTGCCCGCGTAGGCGTGAGCATAGGTCAGACTGACGGGATTAAAGTAACCACCCTCGCCGGGCAAATGATGCGAATGCCAGGGATTCCACGGCGCCATAAACACACTGCTACCGGTCATCCACATCCGCACAAAGTTTACGCGACCGGCTTCCAATCGCGCCAGTACCTCATCGGCATCGTACGTAAAACGCCAGCCGGAAAATCCCTCGCCGTGCCCGACGCCGATGAATGGCGTGCCGTCGGAATACTCAAAGTAGCCGGGGTCGGTGGGGCTGATGCGAATAAAGCCACGATTGTGCGACAGCGTGGACGAGACGACGGTGAACGTTCCCTCGGCGCTTTGCACTGTGCCCGACGCATCGGTCACGCGCACGCGATAGCGCCACGTACCCAAACGCTGTGGCGCAAAGCGTACCTTCCATACCGGCGCGCCCATCGGATAAAGCCACTCTTCACCGTTAGATGGACAGTTGGTCACTATCGTGTTGTTGACGATGCAGCGGCGCTCGTACGCCTGATACAAAAAGCCGGGATGGGTGATGGTCGTTGCCCAGTTATCCGGGCTGAACAATCCTTCCACTGTGATGCCCACGCCTGCTGGCACACCGCGAGGCGGCGAAGGATCGTAGGGAAAGTATGGGTTGGTCGCTACGCTACCATTGATGTTGAAGGTCAGTTCAAATTTTTCGTACAAGCCCACCGTCGCGGCACTCGCTTGCAAGTTGACGATTTGTAGCGCGGTGGGCGCCGCGTCGGCGCGCGGCACGGGGGATGACAGAACTATCCCGCTTGTCAGAAGCAGTATCGCAACGAGTGTTCGCAACCAGTGATACACACACAACCTCCGCGATAATAAAAGCGCGCCTTTCAGCGCAGGATGAGCGGTAACCAGAGACGATGAGGCATATTCGATGCTTCCTTCAACAGATGCAACAGGTGAATCGAGTAGGGCGGAAAGACGCGCGTGACCGTTGAACCAAAAGCCGTAAAAGTTTCCGGGGCTTCGCTCAAAGTATTTGAAGGGTTCGTACTCCCGTTGTAGGTCACCGACTGCGCGAGCAAATTGTTTCCCTCCACGCGCCACACCTTGCCGCTGGTGAGTGTGCCAAAACCGTTGACGACGATCGTTGCTGTGATAGGCACACTCGTTTTGTTGATCGCCAAGAGCGAGACAGTGTTAGCATCTACGCGTCCCGCATAGACGCTCAGTTGATTGCTTTCCGAAAGGGTAGAACTGGCTGGAATCATCTGCGTTCCAAAGCGCGCCCACAGTGGATAGACATAGTACTGCGGCGCGCGATAATAGTTGTTGTCTTCGTGCATCAGACCATATTCCGTGCCGTTCCCCGCGCGACCGTTTGCCAGATCCCATTGTGCCACGATGGTGACACCGTGTCGCGCTGCCTGACCCAGCGCGTCTGCCAGAAAGAGCGCGTTCACCATTCGCGTCATCAGTTGATTGTTGTCCTGATCCTGCACCGACACCAGATTGAATTCGGTAACGGCAATTGGTGCCTGGCGACCAGCCGCGTAGGTGTTAAAGGCATTGCGAATCGCAGTGACGAAAGAATGCCAGTGACTTGGTGGATTCGCTAGCGCGTCGGCGGGATTGGCGGGTGGCTGATAGTACGGATACGGATGCACAGCGTAGAAATCCAGATTTTCTTTCGTTGCCGAGATGACGCGGCTGCCCCAACCGGCGAATGTTTGCCACGAACTTGAACCATCGTTTGGTGTGCCGGGCCATTCATAACCAACAGCACCCACTTGAATCGTCGGGTCAACCGATTTCATCGCGTTACGAAATTCCAGATACCCTTCGCGACGATTCGCGCCGCTACCCTTGCCGTACACGTATTCGTATCCATCGCACGTCCAGGTGTTTTCCCAGCCCCAGGGTTGACAGAGCGCGCCGCCAGTTTCGGGCTTGCTGGCGTAAATTTCGTTGCCCACTTCCCAGAAGCGAATGCCGATCGGTTCAGGATAGCCCGCCGCGACGCGCAGCGCCGCCCAGTGCCCCACGGTGTACCAGTTCGTTCCGCGAATATCCACGCCAATCGGTCGGTTATCGGTGAGCGTGCCGTTAAAGTAGGCAACCGCCGCAGCGGCTTCGTGCGCGGTTCCATTGGGACTGACCGTCCACATCCCTTCCATTCCCGTTGCCTTGAGAAAGGCGATAAAATCGCGCGGCTTGGCTGCCCAGAACCAGTTGCCGCCACAGTCGAGGCGACCAGCGGCATTTTGACCAAGTTCGCAGCTAAGCCAGCCGTACTCGTTGCTCCAACTTCCGCCGGGCATCCGCAACATTGTCAAGCCCGATGCTTGCGTGCGCGCGCGAAACGTCGCGTTGTTGAAACGCGCGGGTCCCAGCCAGGCAGGCAGATTGCTGGCGCGTAGATACGGACTGACCGACGTGATCACCCCATTTGCCTCGATGGTCACGGTCGTGGTCAATCCGCCGCCACCACTATCTTCGCGCCTTATCAACCGGATGTCGTCCACGTAGAACGTCGGCTGGGCGCTGCCGGTGCTGTCCATTAGGTTCAGGCGTTTGATGATGGTTGGATTGCCCAATGAACTGAGCGTGATCGTGAATGGCGTCCAGACGCCGGCAGGTACGCTGAGTGCCTGCGTCGGTGTCGTGTCGCCCCCATCGGATTGGTGAATGAAGAAAGAGAGGGCGCGCGTCCCTGTCGAGCCGCCGTGCGCCCAGAAAGTTACCGCGCTGTACTCAGCGCCATTCAGCGGAGTGTCGGAGCGCAAAGACAAGCCCGCCCATCCTTGCTGAAAGGTCACGGCGATAGAGCGCGAGCCACGCGCGGGTGTGGTGTTGGCAAAATTGCGTGTGCTGCTCCACGACCAATCGCTCCAGCCGCTGGCTAGCGCGTCATCATAGACGATTGTTGGTTCGAGAGCTGAAATGGGCCAAGCATCCCACAGTATCAATCCCAGTCCCAGCGTTGTAAAAATCAGTGAGAGGGCGATGGTTCTCATTGCTCAATAATCTCGCAAGGATGTGCTTTTGTGTCGTTTCACTATGGCTGATAGTTGCGTAGCACCAGGGGTAGCCAGAGTCGTGGAAGAATGTTTTCGTCGTTGGGGGCGTGGATAGTTGCGACAATCTTCTGGATGGAATACAGGTCACCTCTACCCCAGGGTCGGTCTAACCAGCGACGCAGTTGGCTGCGCGTGTCGCCCAGAATGTAGGCGTGCGCCATAAAGTGTGACCAACCCGCCAGCGGCGCAACGAACGCGGTCTCACCCTCTTCGGCGTGAATGCCAGCACGAGTGAGATACCACCAGCGCAAGCCGTCGCCTGTCTCGCGCGAGAGCACATGCGCGGCAGCCAGACCATTGGTCTGCTCGCGCAGATACAGCCCGATCTCTGGTGTGATGCCAAAGAACACGGGCAGATACCAACCCTGAAAAGTGCCCCACTCGGGCTGGTTATCGCGCGGCGTCCAGTACTGATTGATAGATTTGGCGTAATTGATATAGGGTGTGATGACACGCCCGGCATTCAGCGCGCTCACGGCAGCGTTGACCGCTTGCGTATAAGTGGGCGATGTGCTACCAAAGAGTTGCCGCGCCATCCGCGCATAGCCGATCACACCAGCGATGTCGGCATAGTAGGGCAGGTTATTCACCCGCGCGTTGTAGAGCGCGGTCAGACCCCCCCAGTTGTTTTGTACCAGCGCCCAGTTGCCGGTGTTTTTTGCCCAGAGCCACATAGCGTAGAGCGAGATGGGGCTGGCGGCAGGCGGGGGCCAGTTGTTCAGATTCTGGCGGATGTCAGCAGGCACGGGGTAGAGTTCACGCGGCGCACTGTTGCGCAACCAGTCGCCGCCCCAAGGCATTCCCTGCCAGGGGGGATACCGTGTGATGACGTTGGCGACATACTGCGTTACGCTCATTTGCAGGGATGCGTCCAGATAAGGATAAGCCATCGCAAGGGTGAGTACGAGCTCGCCCGAGTCGTGCCAGACCGCACCACCAGCACTGCCATAAGCGATAGCCGGCGGTTCGGGCGGCTGTGTAGAGTTGTGGGGCCACATCGCCGGGTTGCTGAACCCGCGCTCAAAGTAGTAGGGCATTGGATAGGGCGTGAGTGCGATCAGCGCGCGCACTTCATCGCGCAGTCGTTGTATCAAATCGGGAGGTGGATTGGACACCGGGTTGGTCAGGTCAAGTGTCACATAGTCGGTGAGCGAGCGAGTGGTGGTCACGACCGGCGGCGTGGGTGGTGGCGGCGGAGGCAAAGTCCGGGTGTACACCAGCGGCGCGGGGCATGCGCTGCCCGTGCGCGTGCCGATGCCAGCCAGCCCGCCTTCAATCACGCGCCAGTAAATCATATTGTTCGCCACCACCGCGCCGGCGTGCGTCGCACCCTCGCCCACGCGCGGCGAGGGGAAGGGATAAGCCGGATCGCTGGGGTTGCCGCTGAGCGGGAAGAATGGGTTCGGTCCCGCCGGTCCGCAGCCGGAGCCGGGTCCCCCGCCGCACTCGGGCCAGATGTTGGAGACGTTGCCGATGTGCACCAGCGTCCCACTGATGTTGTTCGTCAGGCTGATGCCACCCAGGCGTTCCCAGTTGTCCACCAGCAGAATGTTGCCGCCCATCGTCAGCACCGCCGGCTCGTCCGAGGTCAGGCGAAATTCATAGTTGAAATTGGAACGCGGATAGTCGCGCGTGCGCAAGCCGATGATCTGGGTGAGCAGTTGGGTGCTCATCAAGCCCAGTTCGGCGTCGTACAGCGATGAGACATGCACAGACCCACCGGTGGTCTGGATGCCCTGCCGAGCGCGATACATCACATAGGCGGTGTAGGGGGCACTCGCGCGCACCACCGGCATCGAGGGAACATCGCTGTTGCCAAAGGTGTAGAGGACAGGTGCCACTCCGCGCGGGATGCCGGTCGTCGCGTCCAGCACAAAGAGCGTCTGCTTGTGCGGGTTGGCGGTCAGGTAATTTTGGATGAAAGGTCGGATGGCGTTCCAGTCAGCATCCCAGTCGGAGTTAACGGCACCAGCCTGGTTCATCACAGCGTCCCCTTCGTGCAAAAGTTGCCAGAGGGCGTAGAGCGGCTGCGAGCGATAGATCACCGTGTCGCTGAGCACGACCGGGTAGCGATCGGTCAAACTCTGACCGTAGAGTTGCCTTTGCCAGACGAGCGCGCCGGTCTCGGCGTTCAACGCAAAGGCGCGGACGGCTTCGTTACCGGCAAAGACGAGCGATCCATCGCGGCTGAGTGCAGGCGTGGTGAGAATCGGCGCGTCGGACTGGTATTGCCAGATCACCGCGCCGTTGCTCAGGTTCAGCGCGGTCAGCCGGCCGTCGGTGGAGGCGACAACGACGCGACCGCGCACAGTGTCCATCAGTGGGGCGGTTGCGCTGCGACCAGTAAAGCGTTGCCAGCGCAGCGCGCCGTTGGTAGCGTTCAGTGCAAAGGTGTTGCCTTCGTGCGTGCTGAAGACAACCGTATCACTCAGCACCCCAGCCGAATGGCGGATGGGGCTACCATCGCCGGCAAAAGTCCATAGCGACGCGCCAGTGCTCGCATTGCGCGCGTAAAGCACACCGTCCATTCCACCGATGAACAGCCGACCGCTAGCGACGATCGGCTGCGCGCGCGAAGCAAACGGGACCTCGTACCACTTCCAGATGTAGCAGTACGGCGGGTTGACCTGTAGCGGCGAATAGTTACTGCGTTGCGCATCGCGACCCAGTTGGGGCCAATCCTGCAGCGGAATTGTCCCCTGCGCAGTTATAGCCGTCGCACGATAGAACGAGAGCGTTGTGTCATCGGTGGCATAAGAAGGAGGCGCGAACGACATCAACGCAATTGCCACAATGGCAAGTGCCGTCAAAAGAATCAGGGAGTTGATTTTGAAGGACGAAAGACGAAGGACGAATGACGAAGGACGAAGGACGGATGACGAAGGACGAAGGGCGAAGGACTGACGATGATCTGCCCGCAACATACGTGCCGCCTTTTCTACTCGTTTCCTCGCACGATGATTTGCTCCGGCGCCGTAACGAAAATCGCCGGGTCGCCTTGATACCATCGAATCGTTCCGCGCACCTCAACCACTTGGCCCACGCGATACAAGCGTTCGGGTGGCGCGGCAAAGTTTTGCCACGCGTCTTGGCGGATGATGATTTTGAACGTGCCTTGATGCGGATGCGCGAATCCCAACAGCACTTGCTTGCCGTTGTTGAAAACGTAGCGGAGTGTGCCGGCAACTGTGGCGTGGTGACCTGCCCACACGCGCGCTTGCGCCGGCGAGAGAACCGTTGGCGGAGTGGTCGGCGAAGGGGTGGGGAGCGTCGGCGTTGCGCGCGCTGCCACAGCCATTCCTCCCTGCGGATTGCCACTTGTCAGCGCGACGATCGCGCCGTCGCAACTGCGAAAGTAGAGATTATCGTTGCTGACGATCCAATCGGCGTACTCGCTCCAATACTGATCGTACACCGCGCCTCGATTGTAGTAGATGTAAAAGCCAAAGTCATAGCCGCGCGTGTTGTATAAACCACTGGCGCAATAGTGCGATGCGCTGAACGCGCACGCGCCGGTGTTATCCTGCGAAGTGGCAATCGTCGCGAGGCGTTGCGTGGTGATCTTGTTGGTGAAACTCCCGCGCGCATCGGAACGATCGAGGATGCGCATCGCGAAACCGGCTTCCCAGTGCGCGCCAAACAAATAATCGCCCGCCATCGTCACGTAGGGTTGTTCATCGGTGAGCAGAAAAGGATTGGCGTCGCCGGGCGGCCAATCGAAGGCGATAAAGCGCACATCGCCGCCTTGCAATCCGCTGACTGTTGTGTTGTCCAGCACCATTTCGCCAAAGTGCGAATCCCAGCGCGGGTCGTAAGCGTGCTTGGCGCGAATGATGGTGTAAACAATCTCTTTGCCGTTCGCCAATCGTTTGACGACGGGCTGGGGTCCCATCGGCAAATAATCGTTATCGCCATAGCCACCGTGACCAACGTTGGCGATGAATGGCACGGCACCATTGTCTAGATTTAACACAAAGAGCGCCTGCTCGCCGGGATTGTTGGTGAGGAACTGGCGCATCGCGCTGTTCGTCTGTGGCCAGTCGCGCCAGAGGACTTGCCAATCGAGGCGTACTTTGATGAGCACATAGCCAGCGTTATCAGCGATGACGGGCCAGCCGTAGCGATACTCGGTGGGGTCGGCAAAGTTGCGGCTCGAATGGACGGGACGCACGCGCCACTTGCGCGTTCCATCGCTGTTGTTGATGGCGTGGACGTACAAATCGGGTTCGGTTGCGACGATGACCGCGTTGCGCGAGGACGAATACGCCGGTGGCGTAGCCACTGTCGCTTCTGCGTTGTACATCCAGATTTGCTGCATCGTTTGCTTGTTCACGGCGTACACCGCATTGCCCATCGCAAAGAACACGCGATCACTGATGACCGCCGGCGGCAGCGGGAGTGTGCTACTTTGCCCGCTGTTGAATTGCGCGAGCACCGCGCCATCGGAGGCGCGCAATTTGTACAGTGTGCCATTTGCCGAGACGACGAACACCGCTTGCGTATCAGAATCGTAGGCAACGGTCGAGCGCACGTTGCCGATGCCATTACGTTGCCAGAGTTGTTGCCCGGTGGCTTCGCTGAGCGCGAACACACCATCTACTCCCGCCGCGATGTACACGCGTCCGCCGCCGGTGACCGGCTGCACGTTGCGCGGGAGTGAGCCGCCCGTCGTCACCTTGCCGATGCCGCCACTCGCGTTGGGACCGTTCCACGCCCAGCGCCAGCGCCATGGCGGCGCGACGACCTGCGCGGTGTAACTCGTGCGTTGCGCGTCGTGCGCGTGCTGGCTCCATTCGCTGGCGGATGGCGGTGCAGGTGACGTTGGAGGTGGTGAAGCACCGCGCATGATCAGCGGCAGATACAACCACCGTGTTGCGGGTGGCGTGCCGTTGAATGGCGTATCGGTGACGTACACCGGACCAGCGGGTGAGCCACCGTAACGACGCACGCCGGGGCTGTTGCCACTGGGCGCGGAATCCACAATCGCCGTGCCGCTTCCTTCGTCGAAACGATAGAGCGCGACGGTCGAACTATCCGCCGCGTGTGGCGCGCTGGGGCGCGTGAACGCGGCGGTGTAACGCACCACGTTCGAGATGCGCACATCGTCGAGCAAGCCGATGTACGAGGGGTACGCGGGTCCCGCATCGTGTTTTTCCGCGCCCAACACCAAAAACGGATCGCTGTTGGGGTACGACGTTGAGCGTCCGTTGCGATAACTGATGTCGCCGGTGGCGCCAGTGCCGCTGGCATCCGGTTGTCCATCAACAAAGATGCGTATCTGTCCGGTGCTCGCGTTGCGCGTGAGCGCGATGTGGCGCCATTGTCCATTTGCGACGTTCGTGCTGCCGTAGATCGTTGCGCCGGATGAACCGCGCGCGACGCCAAAGCAGATGCGTCCGTTGGCAAGCGAGACGCCATAGTCGCCGTAATCGCCGCCGCCGTACACATCGCGATCAACGATGATACGCCCGTTGATCCACCCATCGCCCGCCGAGGTACTGGGCGCGCAGGTGCCATCGCTGGCAGTGCTTTTCATCCAAAACTCGATGGTGAAATCGCCGCCCACATCCGCGTTGACGTGCGGTTCGATTTGAATCTTGACGCGGTCAATATCCCCTGTGCCGTTGCCGTAGAACTGGAGCGCATAGCCGCTGGTGGCAAGTGAAGGCGGCGCGCTAGCAATGAGCACGATTGCCAGAATGGCAATTGCAATTGCCCGGGTTACGTATCTGGGTTTCATTATCTCCTCCTGAAGAAATCAAGCCTGGACGACGAAGGACAAAGAGTGATATACGGCATATCAGATATAGCATATGGAATATTGCTGCGATATGGCAATGCGAAATTCTTCCTATTGTACAAATGTTGTACAAACATTTCTCTCTCCGCTTTGTGGGGAAAGAAAGGGAAACGAGAGTGGATGTGAGGGCGGTCGGCATCACCGCCCGCCCTCATACCCATTCCCTTAACTGATTCCCCCCTCCCCACGTCGCAGAGCGGCGTGGGGAGGGGGCGAGGGGGGTGGGGCTTTGCGGTTGATGGCACGGCTGAGTAATTACTTTTGACTAAAATCGAATAGCGTGATAGACTGGGTGCAGGTGAATCTCCGAGTGCACGCACCTAAAGCACCAAGGCTATGGGGCGTGCGCCAGTCCCAGGGCATTACCCTGGGGGCACGTGTGAGCGTGTCGTGGGTGCGCGGGGAAACGCGCGCGCCTCCCGTGTTTGGAAAGGAGACTTGCAACCGAAAGGACCACCTTACAGTTCTATGCGTTTGCCAGTCTGCTTTCCGCGACTGGCTTTTTTGTTATGCGCCTATGCTCATCGTTCTGACCGGTGAATCCGGTAGCGGCAAGACCACGTTGTGTGCGCGTCTGGCCGCCGAGTTACAAGCGCGCGGTAGAGATGTCGCGGGTGTGTTGACCCTGCCGCGTTTTGACAGTGGCGAGAAAATCGGAATGGAGGTTGCCGATCTGCGCACTGGCGCGCGCGTCGCGCTCGCCGAACGTGCCGCGCCCGGCGCCGGCACTGCCACGTTGCGCTGGCGCTTTGATGATGCGGCGCTGGCGCGCGGCGAACGCATCTTGCGCGCGGCTGTACCGTGCGATGTGTTGATAGTAGACGAACTCGGTCCCCTCGAGTTGATTCACCAGCAAGGGTGGTGCGTTGCGTTCGATCTCCTGACCACCCAACAGTACCGCCACGCGCTCGTTGTCGTACGGCCCCATCTGGTCGAACACTTGAGCGCGCGCGTGCGTATGGAGATGCACCTTGTGACCGTGACCCCCCTCAACCGTGAAGAGATATTCTATCACGTCCTTGCTCTGGTTTCCTGATCAAATCAATTTGCTTGAAGGAGGACTGACGATGTTTCGCCTTGGACCGTCATTCATTCTCACTGCACTTGCCTTGCTGATGATCGTGCTGGTCGCGTGCGCGACACCCACCACCCCGGCGCCAACGCCGACCGCGCCGGTCTTCCCCACTGCCGCGCCGATGCCGACCGTTGCACCCACGCGAACGCCGACCGTCGCGCCCGAACCGACACCTACCGCGACGCTAGCACCCACCGCGACGCCCACGCCAGGTCCCATCGTCATCACTGATGCGCTGGAGCGTACGGTTCGATTCGATAAACTACCGCAACGCATCGTGCTCAACGGACGTGCGTTCTTTATGGTGCTGAACGCGTTGTATTTCTTTCCCGATGCGCCGCGCCGTGTCGTAGGAATGCCCGACATCACGCAAAGTCGCAATGATTTCTATCCGCTATTGGACACTTTTCTTGCCCAGAAAAAATTCTTCCAGGGCAATGAAGCGGGACCCGAGCAAATCGTTACTGTGCAGCCCGACGTGGTGTTGATGAAATCCACCAATGTTAAAATCGGTCAAGCACTGGAGCAGGTCAAGATTCCGGTCGTGTACGTTGATCTGGAAACACCCGAGCAATACACGCGCGATCTAGCGATCCTGGGGCAACTGATGGGCAACCCCGAACAGGCGAAAAGGATTGACGCTTATTACAAAGCCCAAATCGAACGCGTGACGGCACCAATCAAGAACCTGAAAGAAACCGACAAGCCCCGCGTGCTGTTGTTACAATACTCGGAACGCGGCGGCACGGTAGCGTTTAGTGTTCCACCCGCAGCGTGGATGCAAACGCGTCTGGTCGAGATGGCAGGCGGACGTGCCGTGTGGAAAGATCAACCCGCAACGGGCTGGACGACCGTGAATCTGGAACAGATTGCGGCGTGGAATCCCGAAGTGATCTTTATAGTTTTCTATGGGGGCAATTCCAGAGAGGCGGTTGCAAAAATCAAAGCCGATGCGCGCTGGCAAGCCCTGTCAGCCGTTAAAGAAAATAAAATCTACGGTTTCCCCGGCGATTTTTACGCGTGGGATCAGCCCGATACGCGCTGGGGTCTGGGACTCGTCTGGCTCGCGACCAGACTTCATCCGACGCTCTTCCGTGACGTGAACATCCAGCAAGAGATCATCAAGTTCTACGCCTTGTACGGATTCGATCAAGCCGCTGTGCAGTCCAAAGTGATGCCACTGTTGACCGGGGATTGGCAATGAGTCTGTGGCGACGTCACGCTTTCCAGTTGCTGGTCGCTCTGGGGCTACTCACGCTGATTCTTTCGATCTTCTTGGGACGGTTTCCTCAACCGTACTGGATGCCACCGACGATGTTGCAAGAGAACGAGTTGGCGCGGCAGTTGGTGTTCAATTTGCGGCTGCCGCGCCTTCTCGCCGCCGTGATGCTCGGAATGACGCTGGGCGGCGCGGGTGCAGTGATGCAGATGATCTTTCGCAATCCACTGGTCGAGCCGGGTTTTTTGGGCGTGTCGCAAGGTGCGGGGTTTGGCGCGGCGCTCGCGATCATTCGCATCAGCAACACACCGCTCGTCGTTGCAGCCTCTGCCGCGATTTTCGCGCTGTTGGGTTTGCTGTTCTCGTACGCGCTAGCGCGCCATCTGCGCTATGGCGGCTGGGTGTTGCGATTGGTCCTGGCGGGGATTGCCGTGTCCGCGCTGTTCTCGGCGGGTCTGGGCATTCTCAAGTATGCCGCCGATCCATTGCGCCAGTTACCCGAAATTACCTTCTGGCTACTGGGTGGATTATGGGGCGTGACGTGGCGCGAGGTGCTGTACCTGGCGCCGATCGTGTTGCCCGCGCTCGCGATTCTCTGGCTGATGCGCTGGCGCTTGAACTTGTTATCGCTGAGCGACGACACAGCGTTCTCGCTGGGTGTCGCGGTAGGACGTGAGCGCACCCTGCTCCTCGTGGCGTCTGTTACCGCGACGGCAGTCGTTGTTTCGGTGGCGGGCATTGTGGGCTGGGTCGGTTTGATCGTCCCCCACATCGCGCGACGTATCACCGGCAGCGATGCCCAGTATGCCTTGCCGGGTGCGATGCTGTTGGGGGGCATTTTCGCGCTCGTCTGTGATGATCTGGCGCGGACGCTCTTTGCGGCAGAGATTCCGCTGGGGATTTTCACGTCGCTCTTTGGCGCGCTGGGATTTGCGGTCTTGATGATGAGTAACATCGCCAGGGGGCGTGAATGAACGCTGTGCCTATCCTCTCGCTCGCCGATGTGTGTTTTGCGTACAACGCTCAAACTCAGGTGTTACGCGGTGTGTCCCTCGATATTTTGCCCGGCACCATCACCGCGATTCTGGGTCCCAACGGTGCGGGCAAGACGACGCTGTTGCGGCTGATTCTGGGCTTGCTCAAACCGCAGCGCGGCACGATTCACTTGAATGGCAGACCGCAACACACTTTTTCGCGTCGCGAGACGAGTCGCTGGATTGGGCTGGTGCCGCAAAGTGAATATATCCCGTTCGATTTTTCGGTGCTGGAGTTTGTGCTGCTCGGCCGCGCGCCGTATCTGGGTCCGCTGGATATGCCGCGCGAGCAGGATCGCGCGATCGCGCTGGAAGCATTGCGCACGCTGGGTCTGGAGCATTTACGCGAACGCGCCATGCCCTCCCTGAGTGGTGGTGAGCGTCAACTGGCAATGATGGCGCGCGTGCTGGCACAGCAACCGCGGCTGTTGTTGCTGGATGAACCCACCGCGCACCTGGACCTGAGTAACCGCGATCGTATCTTGAATGTGCTGCGCGCACAAGCGCGCGCGGGCGTCACGGTGATGTTCACCACGCACGATCCCAACCTGGCAGCAACCCTTGCCGATTATGTGATTTTGATGCGGCAGGGCGCGTTGCTCGCGGCAGGTACGTTAGAGGCAACCCTCACCGCAGAGAACCTCGCGGCAACCTATGGAATCCCGGTGCGTGTGATGCGCGTGGATGGACAACTGTTCGTGATGTCGTGAGAGGAGTCAGTTGTGCTATACCCGGCACGGGCACGGACTTTTATTTTGAGTAATTACTCAGCCGTGCTGTCTATGGTGCAAGCCCCACCCCCTTGCTCCCTCCCCATGCCGCTCTGCGGCGTCGGGAGGGGGAATCAAGGGAGGAGAACGGGTGAGATGGCGGGCGGCTTCGCCACTCGCCACCTCACCCTCCTCTCCCCTTCTCTTCCCGCTTTGCGGGGAGATGAGTGGAGTCAAGGCATACTGTGCAAACCAAGATGAAAAATATCCACCAAGAACACGAAGATACACGAAGGTTTTTCTTCGTGTTCCTTCGTGACCTTTGTGGACTAATGTATTTTCGAAGGAGTTGTGCATGGGCGTATGCGCCCGCCACGAAAGATGAAAAATATCCACCAAGGACACAAAGAGTCACGAAGGTTTTTTCTTCGTGTTCCTTCGTGACCTTCGTGGACAAACATATTTTCGGAAGGAGGTAAAGATGGAGCCGCTCGTCGTCGAAGTGTTGACCTATGCGCCGACGCAATATTTCCACTGTCAACATTGCGAACTGGTGTGGAATCAAGCGCGCGTGGAGGGGGTCAAGCAATTCCACACCGAGGCGCACGAGAGTTCAATCCCACCTGAACTGATGCAAGAGTACCACGCCCTCTCCGATTGGATCATCACAATGGCGCAACGTTATCACGGACGCGTCAAGTTTCGTGTGATAGATGCCGCCTCACTGCCAGGGGTATGGAAATCTCTGCGCTATGGCGTACGTAAGTATCCCGCGTTCATCATCGCTGGAAAAGACAAAGTGGTCGGAACGGACTGGGCACAAGTGGAAGCGCGCATCAGTCAGCGACTCGGGTAAATCATAAGACCTTCGGGGGCTTGCTCCCGAAGGTCTTGTGTTTTTATCCCAACAAATCCACGCCTTCCCTATCCAGTATGTCACGCTCACGCAAAACGTGACGTTTCCATGTGGCGATGTTTGGCACCAGATAAGGCAACAGACGCAGCGAATAGTATGGCGGCAGAATGGGCACACCAATCAAATCGCCGAGTGTGACGAGGATGAACAACGTTTCCATATCCGCACGCAAGCGCACGGTGTACAACACGATCTCATGCGCCGTCGCTCCGTACAGGACGCGGCGTACGGATTGTCCCACATCGGTCAGGCGTTGTAAAAGGGTGGCAAGATGAACGCGCATTCGTTTCATAAAGAAAGGGGCATCCTCCCCGGCAGGCAGGATGCCCCTTGACAAGTCACCGTCGTTATTCGGCGGGTGCTGTGGAGGCTTGAGTGGCTTTCATGCGGTTATATGCTTGCCAGGCGTCATAGCCGATGAAGAGGGCAGCGGCGATGAGGAAGAACGAAATGATGATCATCGCGACCGCGCCCGCTACGGCAAACCACAATTCGGGCTTGGCAGCGTGTCTTTGCACGACCGTCGCCCACAGATTGTAGGCAGAGACGAGATTGGCGGCGATGGTGGTGACGTACATAAACACCATCGGTATCACGGCGTAGGTGGGATTCTTTCTCTCTGAAACCAGCCACAGCGACACCAGCATCAGCGCCAGCGCTGCCATCAATTGGTTCGCCGCGCCGAAGATTTGCCAGAGGTAGGTGAACGTACCACTCAGGACGATGATGATCATCAGAATCGAGGAGATGAGCGTACCCACGTGGACGTTCTTGACGATGGGCCACATATCGCCAGCCCACTCGGCGAGGACGACGCGCATAAAGCGCACAGCCAACTGTGTCACGGTGATCACGATGATGACGAAGGAAGCAAAGCCCAGCGCTGCGCCGTAGGCGGCATCCAGTCCAAAGATGTTGAGGAACTGCCCCACGCCATTGGCAAAGGCAGCGGCGCCCGCGCCTTTACCTGCCACCGAAATCGCCATCAGCGCGAGCATCGCCAACAGCATTTCACTGAACATCGAACCTGCGCCGACGGGCAACGCATCGGTTTCATATTCCAACTGGCGCCCCGTCCCAACGGTGGAGACGAGCGAATGCCACCCAGAGATCGCGCCGCACGCAATCGTCACAAAGAGCATCGGCCAGAGCGGTTGCAGCGCGCCACCTTTTCCCGCATCGAACGTGGTAAACGCCGGCAAGACAAAGTTCGCCAGCGTGGGTTTCACAAAGACGGCGACTGCCGCACCGAGCAAACCACCCACGATCGTCAACGCCATCACCCAAAAGCCGATATAGTTCACTGGTTGGGCATAGCGCCAGATCGGCAACGTGGCACCGAGATACGAAAAGGCAACGACGAAGAGCAACCAGAACATATAACTGGTCGTAAAGGGTTTGACCAGGCCATCCACATCCACAAAGTAGATCGTCAGCCCCAGCGTATTCAGTGAACTGTTGAACCCTTTGACTGCATTAACGATCTCGGGCAAGGGACCAACGAGGATAGCCAGCAAGGTCACGCCCACGACGACAAGTGTAACAACGATCAAATCCATCTTCCACTTGTAGAGCATCTGCCCTGCCAGCATACCTGCCAGAGCCAGTACGACGATGCCGAGAGGAACGCTCAGATTGGCATTCAAGGTGCCCGCGAGGAGGTTACCAAAGGCACCGACAATCATCAAGAGGTACACAAAGATAAAGAGGAGAAGAATCGTGCGGGTACGGGGTGAGATGAGTTTGTGTGCAATCGCGGTGATGCTATCACCGTCCCGGCGGACCGCCATCATCATCGCGCTATAGTCTTGCACCCAGCCGATGAACGTCACACCGAGAAACAGCCAGAGCATTGCCGGAAGCCAACCCCATAGGTTAGCTGCAGTAATCGCGCCGACAATCGGACCAGCCGCTGCGATGGATTTGAACTGATAACCATACAACACGTTGCGATCGGTTGGCGAAAAGTCAACGCCATCCATATACAGTCTTGCCGGCGTCGCTTTCTTGGGATCGGCTTTAATAATTTGTGCATCAACCCGCTTGGCATAAAAGACATAGCCAAGGTAAATAACGACGAGTGCTAGAATGAGCGCAAAAAGGGTGTTCATCTTAACCTCCATCGGTTATTTTTTTACCGCACATTCCAATATTCGTCAGGTACTCGTGGGGTCAAACGCTAGGCCTCACCTCCTTTCCTTTCCGCTGAGGAGCAATCCTATTGTTAAAAACACCGTACCTTTGTGCCAGGTTACGCCCTCCTTGACCATCGCCAGTACTTTACTCTAAAAAAGTCCTAAAGTCAAGTCTTGACAAGAACCCCAAGCGCGTGTACTATGAGCCTCAGTACATCACTAAAAACTTTCGCCGTTATCGTCCAAGTAACCATGCAAAAGTTTTTTCCGCTTAGGGGCGAAAGATTTTTCGCCCCAACAAGATAATCACTCAGCCGTCCTGTCCATCGCGAAATAGCCCCACCCTCTGGCCCCCTCCCCACACCGCAGAGCGGCGTGGGGAGGGGGAAACAAGGGAGGGAATAGG
>DAOTYB010000164.1:0-22701 GCA_034435315.1 Anaerolineae bacterium
GCGCCCTGGCGCGACACAGGACGCGCGCACCACTTCGCGCCCCGCTGGCGCCGCGCCGCATAACTATTGACTAGACGGAAATTTTCCGTATAATGCTCTCCATATGGAGATTAGACAGAATCTTTCCGCCTAATTCGCTCACCCAATCTCGCGCGGTGAGCACACGCGCCCTCAAAAGAAGAGGGAAAAATAAAGCGTTTTTCAGCGTTCCTGCCCGATAACATCGCCCCCTTTCTGCCCTAATAAACTTGACCCAAGGAGTTGTTCATAGGCGTAACCGCCCGCCACGATGGATGAAAATATCCACCAGGGACACGAAGATTTTTTCTTCGTGTTCTTTCGTGACCTTCGTGTACGAATGTATTTTCGGAGAACAACGCATTTTTGAGGGTATCCATCTGCCCAGAGTATAAAACAAAACCCACTCCAAGTCAATACCTTCGACACGCGATCTCGCAACACCGCGTGCCAAACCCTGCAATCGCAAATCGGCAATCAAAAATCGAAAATCACAGCGATGATCTACACTCACCTCCTCCAGCGCAGCGCACAAGCCGTACGCAGTCCACTCGATTAGCAGTTACCCGCTAAATAAACTAGCCCGCCAGAGTTAGCGGGCTAGGAAATGTACCCCAGATCTGCCAGGCGTTCGAGTACCTCTTGCTCTTCTGCCTCCGTGTATCCTTCACTTGTCATGGTGTGTCCTGCTGATGTGCCACCGTACTGCACCGCGCGCGCGTCGGCAAGTATCTCCGTGAGCACGCGCCCGTCCATATCGTTCGGCACGGGCAAACCGAGCAGGTGCAAAATCGTAGGCGCCAGATCAATCAACTGCGCGCCGCGAAATTCACCCGCGTTTTTGATGCCTGTGCCACTCGCGATGAACATACCATTCATCCGATGCGACGATGACACCCCAAACGATTTTTCCAGCACCTTGTTGGAACCAAACTCGAAATCCCCAAAGGCAATCGTTTCGAGGTGGCGCGGCAGAAACAAAATATCGGGTGCCTCATCCAGATGCGCGCCGTGATAGATTTCCTCTTTCTTCCAGATTGTTTCGATCACGGGTGTTCCATCAGGCAGGGCAAGCGCGCGCAACTCGGCGATGATTTGCTCGCGCAGACGTTCGTACTCTGCGCCCGGTGCCACGATGCCCTGCGGCTCGCGCCCTTTGAGATTGATGTGCACCTCGCCGATGTAGCCAATCGAGTACGCGCGCGTGCGTGACCAGTCCACATCGTTGAACGAAAGGAACGCGCGTTTGAGGATGCCGCGCCCCGCGCGACGCTTGTCGAGCGTGCGACGCAGTTTGCCCAGTCCCAGCGCAAGCAGAAGGCTATACACCAAGCGTGGTGTCAAGCCCAATTGAAACGCGACGCGCTTGAGTTGCGAAGCAAGGTTCGGTTTGAAACGCAAGTAACCGCGCTGTGCCAGCCAGTTGTTGACGTACAGAAAATGCCGCACTGGACCGTGACCGTGATCACTCATCACCAGCACCGTGCCAGAGGGAGGGAGATGTTCGAGCAGGCGCGCGAGTAATGTGTCAATGTGCTGGTAAATCTCCAGAATGCCCTCGCGCAACGCCGCCGCGCGCGCTGCATTATGCTCGTGATGCGTCGAGTCGTACGCCCACCACAAACCGTGCGAGACCGTATCGGTTTCGGGAAAGACGAGCATAAAGAAATCGGCAGGATAGTGGTGCAACAAGTACTCGGCGGCGCGCGCGCGTTGCTCGGCGGAATATTTCAACGCGCGCAAAAAAATCTCGCCGCGACCGTGCGAGTACACCTCGTCCGAGTAGATGACGTACTCGCCGATGGCTGCGCGCAACTCGTCCGCAAGTTCGGGAGGATAGGTGTAGTGGGGTGTGTCGCGCGGGGTCAGCATTCCGGTGATGAGCACGCCATTGACCGGCGCGGGAGGCCAGGTGACCGGCACGTTCATCACAATCACCCGCTTGCCACTCTCGCCAATCAAATCCCACACGGCTTTGCCATCGCGCTCGCGTGCCGAGACCGGCACCAGATCATACGAATCCGCGCGGCGACGCATAAAATCAAAGAGACCGTGTGCGGCGGGATTCTTGCCGGTCATAAACGACGACCACGCTGCCGCCGTGACCGGCGGCACCGTCGAGCGCAATTCGCTCCACGCACCTTGTTGCATCAACTTGTGGAACGTGGGTAACTTGCCTTGCGCAATGAACGGCTTGATGAGATCAAACGTGGCACCATCCAGACCGATGCAAAAGATTGGGGGCATATGGTTCTCCAGAGAGATTGGTGTTTGATGAATGACGAATGACGAAGGACGAAGGACGAATGACGGATGACGAAGGACGAACGACAAATGAGCCAATGTGCCAATGAGCCAGAGATGAAGGACAAGAGTGAAAGATGAAGGGCAAAGGGTCAGGTGAGAGTGTAACCCAGGCGATGCAGTGCTGCACGTAATTCGTTGGGTAAGGGAGCAGTGAGACTCATCGTGCGCCCATCGCGCGGCAGTGTGAACGTGATTTTCCACGCGTGCAAAAATTGTCGCGTCAGCCCCAGCGCGTTTTTCTTTCTGCCGTACACCGTATCGCCGACCACCGGAAAACCGAGGAAGGCAAGATGCACACGCACCTGATGCGTACGCCCGGTGTGCGGCTCGACTTGAAGGAGAGTGTACGTACCACGCGCGGGTGCACCAGTCATTGAATCTAGCGAGCGTCTTGCTCGATGTGCGTGTGCTGGCGTCGCTGGGAGGCTAGCCGGCGGAAGGGTGTGGGTCTCCGCCGTACCGAACGCAGACTCGCTCGGCAAGTGCGCCAGCGTGCGATACACGGTCACGGCCTCGCGCCGCGCGCCCATCGTCACGACTGCCATCTTCTGGCGATGTTTTGGATCGCGTCCAATCGGCGCATCAATTTTACCGTGCGGCGGTTGCACCATCCCTTCGACCAGCGCGAGATACGTTTTGTGGACGCGGCGCGCGGTAAATTGTGCTTGCAGATCGCGCAGTGTCACATCGTTCTTGGCAACCAGAATGATGCCGCTTGTCTCGCTATCCAGCCGATGCACAATCCCCGGGCGTTCCACGCCGCCAACGTTGAGATGCGGACAGTGCGCCAGAATCGCGTTGACGAGCGTACCTTCGCGATGACCGGCAGCAGGATGCACGACCATCCCAGCGGGCTTGTTGACGACGAGCACATCGTCATCTTCGTACAAAATATCGAGCGGGATGTTTTGCGCGCGTGGCGTCGCAGGTTCGGGTGGCGGCACGCACACGGTGATCGTCTCACCGCTTTGCACGCGATAACTCGCTTTGCGCACGCTGCCATTCACGCGGACGTATGCCTCGTCAATCAAACGTTGCACTGCCGCGCGCGACAAAGCGGGTATGCGCTCGGCAAGGTAACGATCGAGGCGCGCGCCAGATTCGGTGACGATGAACGTGGTTGTGGGCATAGAGACGAAAGACGAAGGACAAAGGACGAAGGTTTACCCTTCGTCCTTTGTTGTCGGTCATTCATTACGCGACGTGTTCATCCCATTGGGAGCATCGAGCGGCGCGGAGCGCGTTTCCGTTTTCGGCGCGGTGCGCCACAGGTGAAACATCAGCACGCCCACTCCCGTGACGATTGCCGCATCCGCGATGTTGAACACGGGGAAGGGTCGTACGTAGAACAAATCGGTGACCGCGCCGAAACGCAAACGGTCTATCAAGTTACCGATCGCGCCACCCAGTTGCATTCCCAGCGACAGGCGAACCAGCCATTGCCCGGCGGGAATCGAATGGTAGTAGGCAACGATGACAAACGACACAATCAGCGCGATGAAAGTGAACACCAGACTCAGTTGAGGAAACAAACCGAATGCCGCGCCCGAATTTTTGATATGCGTCAAAACGAACCACTCGCCCAGCGGGGGAGGCAAAATCGGCAGGATCGTATTGAGCGGGATGTTTTCAATTGCCCACGCTTTGCTCAGTTGATCCGCGCCGAGTACCAGTAGCGCGATGACGAATAAAAAGAGATGGCGCGCGTTCATACGGCAGTGGCGACTTTGGGGCGAGTCTGGAGTTTGGCGCATTCGATACACAACGTCGCCGAAGGCATCACTTTCAAGCGTTCTTCCGCGATGGGATTCTTGCAGCGTTCGCAAATGCCGTACATTCCTTTCTCTGCGCGCGCGATGGCGCGATCAATCTCCCGAATCATTCCTTCCAGATGGCGACGCAGCGCGAGGGACTTGGCTTGCGCTTCCACTTCGCTGGCGTCATCTGCCATATGATTGCCGGTGGTGGGACGATCCTGGGCAAGCGTTTCTTGGTGTTTCAACTCTTCAACCAGGCGGCGCCGTTCTTTCTGAAGACGACGCAACACCACCGCATCCACCGGGCGCGGTTCGATTTCGACGGGTGGTGCGATGGGATGTTTCGTCTTTACAACAGCCTGAGCCGATTTTTGGGCGGTGCGCGCGGCGACTTTGACGCGGCGCACCAGCGCATTCGGTTGCAGTTTCTTTCTCAGCGTACCATTGACGACCATCGTTGATCTCCCGAATCACCAGGCATCTTCGGCTGATGATTCGACTACAATTCTAAATGGTTTTCGATTCTAATGCAAATTTGGTTACTGCTTGACAATCGCGACGGTGACCTTTTCCCCATCGAACGCGTCTTGTGCTACCGCCGCGTTGGCGGGTGCCGCCGAGGCGTGCAGTTCATCGGCAAGTGTTTCACCCATAATGTAGGCGCGGTGCGTTTCGATGGCGTTTGCCAGCGTGGGAGTGGCCGTGTAGTAAACGCGGATGTGATCGGCAATGTCGAACTCGGCGCTCTTGCGCAGGTCTTGTACGCGCCGCACGAATTCGCGCGCCAGCCCTTCGGCTTTGAGTTCGGCGGTCACGTTCGTATCGAGCGCGACGACGTACTCGCCATCGGCTTTGACGGCAAAGCCGGCTCTGGGTTGCGGTGTGATGAGCACTTGATTCGGCGCGAGTTCAACGCGTTGACCATTCACATCGAGCGCGAGGTTTTTGCCGGCGCGTAACGTCGCGACCGCACTGTACGGATCCAGCGCGTTGAGTGCGGCGCGTACCTGCGGGAACATTGCGCCGAACTTGGGACCCAACAGGCGATTGTCGGGCAAGAGTTTGTAGGTGACCAGTTCTGCCTCTTGCTCGACCAGTTGCAGCGTCTTGACGTTCAACTCGTCGGCGATGAGGGTTGCCATTTGCGCCAGACGCGCGCGTTGTTCGTACGGCGCAACGACAAGCACGCGCGCGAGCGGTTGACGTACTTTTAAATTGTTCTCCGCGCGGACACTGTGTCCCAGATTCACGACCTTGCGCGCCGCTTCCATTTCCGCGAGGAGCGCGGTGTCGAGTTTCGCCGCGTCGACGCGCGGAAAATCGCAGTGGTGCACGCTTTCGGGCGCGCGCGCGTCCACACGGCGCACCAGATTTTGGTACATCGCTTCGGTGAGGAACGGGAGAAACGGCGCCAGGAGTTTCGTCAGCGTGACGAGTACTTCGTACAGCGTGGCGTACGCGGCGTGCTTGTCGGCATCCGCCTCCGATTTCCAGAAACGCCGGCGCGAGCGCCGCACATACCAGTTTGATAAATCGTCCACAAATTTCTCGATGACCTGCGCGGCTTTGTAGATGATGTATTCGTCCATCTGCACGGTCACTTCGGCGATGACCTGTTGCAGGCGCGCGAGAATCCAGCGATCCAGATCGCTGCGCGCTGGCGGCTCGGTGCCAACGGCAGGCGTCCACTTGTCCAGATTCGCGTACGTCACGAAAAAGTTGTACACGTTCCACAAGGGTAAGAAGAATCGGCGCCGCGTTTCGTCAGCGACGTGATACCCAAAGAGCATATCGGTTTCGTAGCGTTGACAGCAGTACATCCAGCGCATCACATCCGCGCCGATCGTATCAGCGGCTTCGTTAAATTCAATCGCGTTGCCGTACGATTTGTGCATCGGTCGTCCATCTTCCGCCAGAAGCGTGCTATAACCGTGCACGACGCGCGTGGCAGGTTTGTTTTCCAGCACCGCTGCCATTGTGAGGAGCGAGTAGAACCAGTTGCGGAATTGCCCCGGGAACGATTCGCTGATGAGATCGCCGGGGAACCATTTTTGCCAATAGTCGTGTTGTGTGCGATACCCCAGCGTCGAAAACGAGACAATGCCCGCATCGAGCCAAGGATTGCCCACATCTTTGATGCGTGAGACGCGCGCGCCACAGCGCTCACATTCGATTTTCACTTCGTCAATGTACGGACGATGCGGTGTGTGCCCCTCGAATTTGTCCCAGCCCTCGACGGCACGCGCCTGTAATTCTTCACGACTGCCGATGACGGTGAAATGTCCACACTGCTCACATTCCCAGATAGGCAGCGCCAGGCCCCAGTAGCGTTTCTTGGAAATCATCCAATCGTGCATATTGCGCAGCCAATCGAGTTCGCGCTCTCTACCAAATTCAGGAATCCATTTGATTTGATTCACAATGTCCATCATCGGTTGGCGAATGCCATCCATCGAGATGAACCATTCATCCACCAGCCGAAAGACGAGCGGCGTGTGGCAGCGCCAGCATTCGGGATAACGATGCGTGTATGTTTCGAATTTGTACAGCACACCTTTTTTGCGCAAGTCCGCGACGATTGGTTCAGTCACTTCGGACACGTTCTTGCCGGTCAGCCAACCAAAGCCATCGCCATAGATGCCGTTTTCGTCGAGTGGCGCGAGAATCGGCAAATTGTATTGCTTGCCCAGCGCAAAGTCTTCTTCACCACATCCTGGCGCGATGTGCACGATGCCGGTCCCTTCGGCTTCGCCGACCGCATCCCACAGGATGACACGATGCGCGTCAATAGCAGACTCTTTGATGTGCGCGAACAGTCGGCGCATTCCTGATTCCGACCAACCGCCGGGCAGGCGCGCTGCCGGCAAATCGTCAAAGGGACCGCTGTACTGCCATCCTTGCATCTCCACACCTTTGAGTTCGCCCAGCACCTCGAACGACCCTTTGAGCATTCTGATCGTCCCTTTCGACAGGTACAGCACCTCGTTTCCCTGTTTCACTTTGACGTACGTCAAATCGGGACCGACGGCTGCCGCGACGTTCGAGGTGAGCGTCCACGGTGTCGTCGTCCACACCAACAGCGATTCGCCCGGACGATCCACGAGAGGAAAGCGCAAGGTCACACTGGGGTCCTCTTTTTCGACGTACCCTTCGGTAACGATTTCGTGCTGGCTGATGCCGGTGCCACAGCGCCAGCACCAGGGCATTACATCGGTGCCTTTGTACAGCCAGCCGTTCTCGTGACACTTGCGGAGAAAACTCCAGATGTCATAATTGTTCTTGTCGCTGAAGGTGAAATACGAACCGCCGTACGGCAACAGTCCCAGTTGACTGATGACGTACTCGACAGTGCCACTCAATTGCGCGCCACTCGGAGTGGTGATGGTGATCGTTGCGCCGGGATTCTCACCGAGTTTGTCGCGCAGATAGCGCAGCGTTTCGGGATCGTCCCAGTCCATCCACATCCCCAGACGGATAGATTGCTCCGTCTGGATGGCGGCGAAGTTGAGGACGCGCTGTTTACACAGAATCACGAACGGCGCGAGTCCATAGTTTTCGATGTCTTTCTTGGTCTGGAAACCCAGATCTCTTTCGACATTGACTTCGACCCACAAGCCCTGACAGTCAAAGCCGTTCTGGTAGCGCAATTCGTGACCGCGCATCGTCTTGTAACGACCGAAGACATCTTTGTACGTGCGTCCCCAGGCGTGATGCACGCCCATCGGATTGTTTGCAGTGATGGGACCATCAATGAACGACCAGCGCGGTTGTCCTTTGTGTAACTCGCGCATCTTGTGGAACGCACGCGTCTCTTTCCACCATTGCAGAATTTGTTTTTCCTGAGCGACAAAATCTACTTTGGCAGGAACGGGTTGGAATGGCATAGTGACTCCCTGAGATTGCAGATTTAAGATTTTAGATTGCCGATTGCGTATTGCTGATTTAAGATGATATCCAATGCTTTGACATAGTGGGTACATTTCCGTTCGGGGCAAATCCGCTCGAGCCATAAATTTCGCAGTCGTGCTCTTGAGCAATCCCCCTCTTATCCCCCTGCCCCCTTCTCTCTCTGCGTCGCGGCGAGAGAAGGGGGATGACGGGGTGGTGGCGGGCGGCGAAGCCACCCGCCACTACCCCGTCCTTTGACTCCCCCTCCCCGTTGAGGCGAAAGATTTTTTGTAACCATTCAGGTGTCATTGCGAGGAGCGTTTTTTGCGACGAAGCAATCTCCGCGTTACGATCTGCGGTGGGCAACGTTGGAGATTGCTTCGCAGAAATCGCTCGCAATGACAGAGCGGGCTGAACGGTTACGTCGTACGCTACACCGTGCGCGCTAATCTAGCGCAATCCTCAAGCGTTTGTTGATTTTCCCCTTACTCTCGTGCCCCACAATCTTGATGCGCCCCACCTCGCGCGTGTTGGCGACGTGGGTGCCGCCATCTGCCTGCAAATCCAGACCGACGATTTCCACGGTGCGAACTTGCAAAATGTCGGGCGGTAGTAGATTGATTTTCGTACGAATCAGGTCCGGGATTTTGAATGCTTCTTCGCGCGGCAAGACGTTGATGCGCACCTCGCGCGCTGCCGCGACCTCGGCGTTCACTTTTTCTTCCACCTCGCGCGCGAAATCCGCGCTGAGATGTTCCAGTTCAAAATCCATCCGCGCGGCGAGCGGCTCCATATCGCCGCCAGTGACGCTGACACGATAATCGCGCCACATTACGCCACAAAGAATGTGCAGCGCGGTATGCGTGCGCATCAACTTGTAGCGGCGCTCCCAATCAATGAGCCCGCGCACGTGCGCGCCCACGCTGAAGGTGGCGGGGCGATCGAGGATGTGCCACACTTCGCCACCTTGCTTTTTCACTTCGAGCACGCGATACTCGTCGCTATCTGCCCACAGTGTGCCGTGATCGCTCGGTTGACCACCGCCGCGCGGATAAAACGCCGTGCGATCCAGCACGACTTGATTGCCGCTTACTGCAAGCACTGTCGCATCGAATTCTTTCAAGTACGCATCGGATTGGCAAAGTAGTTCAGTCATCTCAACTCCATTTTGGATTTCCGATTTTAGATTGCCGATTTCAAACTATGCGCCTTGTGCTCAAATCGGAAATTGAAAATCTGCAATCTAAAATCAAAAACGCCTCGCCCCAAAGGGACGAGAGCGTTTTGTCTCCCGCGGTACCACCCTTTTTAGTTTGTTAGTTTAATCGTTGGATTGTTGGATCGTTAGATTGTTGGATTGTTGGATCGTTAGATTGTTGGATTGTTCACTTTAACAATCAAACGATTCAACGATGTAACGAATCAACGACGCAACAAATCAACGATGCAACGATCTAACGACCCAACTAACAAACTCACTTTGCCGGGGACAACCATCCCCGCGTGTTGATAACGGAGAACGACTCCGTCGCCATCTACTTGCCAAGTGTGCCAAATTTGCAACATCAGCCAAACGTGCCAAAACTCATTTGGCAAATTTGGCACCTTTGGCATTTCTGGCTATTTTGACTTGGCTTTCAATGCGCCGCTCCGGGAGGATTTTCCGCGAGGTTCACGCGTTCGGCTTGCACCATCCCGAACTCGCTAGGCGTGATTCCCCTGACACAACGACAATGACATTCGCTCCTTCGTCCTTCGTCCTTTGTCGTTCGTCCTTCGTCCTTCGTCCTTTCGTTCGTCCTTCGTCCTTCGTCCTTTGTCGTTCGTCCTTCGTCATTCGTCCTTCGTCATTTGGTCATTTGTCATTGTGCATTGTACTCGCGTACTCGTTCCCATCCTCGCGTTTGATGGAAGCAAGTATAACGCAAGTGCGCCGAGTTGTCAAACGAAATACGCGCGCGCGTTGCCTGTGCCGAGTGCTGCCATCAGTTTGAGGCGTGCCTTTTGCCCGTTCAAGCCGTGCGCAAACCAGCAGCCAAGACGCGCCAGATCGCGGTACGCGCCGGCATAGCCATACTCATCCACCGTGCGCCCCGCGCCAGCGCGCGAGGTAATCACGATGGCTACGCCGGCATTGATGGCGCGTTCGATGGTCGCGAGCCACCAGGGGGGAACACGTCCACCGCCCAGTGTTTCCAGAACCACGCCGCGCGCGCCGACCACTTCCACAAGATACTCGAGCAGTCCTTCGCTCATTCCCACCGTGAGTTTGATGAGATGCACGTTCGTTTCCAGACGTGTGGCAGGGATAAACTCGCGATAGGCGGGTCGGCGCGTCACCGTCACGCTATCGGCATAGACGCGTCCCAGTGGTCCCCCGTCAAGCGAGACGAAAGTATCGAGCGCGGTGGTGTGTTGTTTGGTCACCTCGCGCGCCGTGTGAATTTCATCGTTCATAACGACGAGCGTACCACACGCGCGCGCGGCATCGCACGCGGCGACACGAATCGCGGCGCTGAGATTGGCGATACCGTCGTAGCCGACGGTGTTAGCAGTGCGCATCGCACCGGTGAACACGATGGGCTTGGGCGTGTCAATCGTCACATCGCACAGATACGCCGATTCTTCGAGTGTATCGGTGCCGTGCGTGACGACGACGCCGTCCACATCGTCTTGCGCGACCCGCGCGGCGACGCGGCGCGAGAGATGCCACACATCGTCCAGCGTCAGATGCGCGCTGGGCACGTTGCAAAATTCTTCCACGCGCACATCGGCAAGGTGGTGTGGTAACGCCTTGAGAAAATCAATGCCGGTCAGGGTAGGCACCGCACCGTTCATCGCGCGCGGTTGTGACATTGCAATAGTGCCGCCAGTGGTCAGGAGGAAAATGCGTTTCATTTTAGTGAAAGACGAAGGACGAAGGACGAAGGATGGTTGTCTTGCGTTACCCTAGCGCGTCTTTGAGGTCAAGGTCTGATAGACGCGCTGCAGGTTGCTGCGATGGAGTTGTTTCACCAGCCCATCGAGCGCGATGGGAGAAAAGCCGCACGATTCGAGAGTGATTTCGTTGAGCATCCGTTCTTTGGAGGTGCGTGTCGTGAGTTTGGCTTTGACTTTTTCGTAGATGCAATCGAGATAGGCGATGCCGGCATCGAGAATTTCATCCAGTTCGCCTTTGAGCAAGACCTCGCCGTGACCCTGTACGATGTTGTCGAGGTTCATCGCTTTGATCGCGCGCAGGGTATCCTGCAACATCACGCGGTCGCCCCAATAGATGTACGGCAGTGGCATCACCGCGTCGCCCGCAAAGAGAATCTTGTCCCCTTCGATGTACACACCGATACCATCGAGGGTATGTCCGGGTAGAGGTAGCAAACGCATCACCTTGTCGCCCAGATGCAGCGTCATTTTGTCGAGAAACGTGATGTTGGGTAAACGCAGTCTCACCTCGGCCAGTTCAGGGGTTTGTTGTTTGGCTTCGGCAAGGTTCTTTTCGCCAGACTTGCGCAACGTCTCGCGACAGCGCTCACTGGCGATAATGTCTGCCTCTTCGAAGATAAAGTTGCCGTACACGTGATCAGCGTGATGATGGGTGTTGATGACGTAACGTATGCCGCGCGGACTGACGCTACGCAAAAATTCGAACATTTCGCGCGTTTCGCGCGGAAAGGGTAAAGTGTCAATAACAACGGTGCCTTCACTGGTGACGATGGCGCCCGCATTCGCTTGCGCGTATGTTTCGCTGGTGAAGACATAAACATTTTCGGTTACACGTTCTTTACGCATCGGTTGATTCACTCCGTTTTGCGTTGTGGACCTTTCAAACGCACGACGCGGAGCATAGCACAATGCTAGCGCGCTGTCAAGCCCCTATTTCTCCACTCCAGCATTCATTTGCTTGCACCCTGTTCCTGTTGTGGTATAATGCGTTGCGATGCTAGCCGAAAATGTACAGCGCGTTCAACAACGGATCGCGCGCGCGGCAGAAGAGGCAGGACGCGATCCACGCGAAATCACGCTTGTCGCGGTCAGCAAGACCTGTTCCGTCGAGACGATGCTTGCCGCGTACGCGCTCGGCATTCGCCATTTCGGTGAAAATCGCGTTGAAGAAGCCGCGCAGAAAATTCCAGCGATCAACTCCCAGATCACTCAATCACCTAATCACCTGCCCGTCCCATCGCCAATCGTCTGGCATCTGGTTGGTCACCTGCAGAGTCGCAAAATCAAAGACGCCCTGCTGTTGTTCGATGTGATTCACTCGATTGACACGGTATCGCTGGCGCAGAAAATTGCCCAGCGCGCGGCAATGCTCCAGAAGACGATGCCGGTGTTGCTCGAAGTGAACATCGCGGGTGAAGCGACCAAGTACGGTTTTGCTCCCGAACCGCGCGCGGCGTTTTTCGACGCCGTCCGTACCATTCTCGCACTGCCGCATCTCGACGTGCAGGGCTTGATGACGATGGCGCCCATCGTCGCGCAGCCGGACGAGGCGCGCCCCTACTTTCGCGCGCTGCGCGAACTGCGCGACGAACTGCGCGCGCGTTTCCCCGATCGCGCGTGGCAACATCTTTCGATGGGAATGACCGACGATTTCGAAGCGGCGATTGCCGAGGGCGCGACGATGGTACGCATCGGGCGCGCGATTTTTAGTAGAGCTTAGAGATTGAGTAATCCATCTTCATCAGTAACAGGAGAACAAATGCCGCTGATCCAACTGATTGACTTGATTTTCACACTCCTCTCTTTTGCCATCATTGCCAATGCGATCTTGTCGTGGCTCCCCATAGATCGCTATAGCAACCCGGTGGCGCGCCTGCTTGACCAGATCACTGCACCGATTCTCGAGCCGCTACGGCGCGTGATTCCGCCCATCGGAATGATGGATGTGACGCCCATCGTCGCGCTGATTCTTTTGCAAGTGCTCCAGGCGTTGATTCATAACCTGTTGGTGTACTGACGATGCGTCTGGATGATCTCCGTGCCCTGGTGATTGACGTGGATGGTGTCCTGTGGCGTGGGCGTCAAGCCTTGCCCGGCGTCGCCGCGTTTTTCGATTTTTTGCACGCGCGTCACATCGCTTATCTGATCGTGACCAACAACTCGGCGCGTCCCGAGACGGATGTGGTGGAGCGGCTGGCGCGAATGGGGGTGCCCATCGAAGCGCACCGCGTCCTCACCTCGAGTCGCGCCACCGCGTTGAGTTTGCCGCGTCTGGCGCCGCACGCGCGGCGCATTCTTGTCGTGGGTAGCGAATGGTTGACAGGTGTCCTCGCGCAGGCAGGCTATGACATCGTCGAGCAGGACGCCGACGCGGTGATCGTCGGAATTGATTGGCACTTGACCTACGAGAAACTCAAGCGCGCGACGCGCGAGATTCGTCGCGGCGCGCTGTTCATCGGTACGAACGCCGACACAACTTATCCTGCCGAAGAGGGCATTGTGCCCGGCACGGGAGCCATCATCGCCGCACTCCAGGCCGCCAGCGAACAATCGCCCATCATCATCGGCAAACCCGAACGAACGATGTTCGACCTCGCGGTCGAGACGATGGGTGCCTCGCCTGAGGTCACTGCCACACTCGGCGATCGGCTGGAGACCGATATTGAAGGTGGACATCGCGCGGGGTTAAAATCCATTCTCGTGTTGACCGGCATCACCACGCGTGAAATGCTGCAACATTCTCCCATCCAGCCGACCTGGGTCTTTGACGATTTGATTGCCTTGCGCCGCGCCTGGGAATCGGCGTGCGAGCGTCCAGCGGCTTGATAGCACAATCCAATGAGGGACAAAAAAATGCGCGACGGTCGGCGTTTACCCGTCGGCAGTCGTGAGTAGTTGCGGAGGCAAAAATGTGTGACACGATGGTCGCACTCGGCAATGTGACTGCCGATGGCGTAACACTTTTTGGCAAGAATTCGGATCGCGAACCGAACGAGGCGCATCATCTTCTCCGCATTCCTACTGCGCGCCACGCGCCCGGCGCCACAGTGAAATGTACGTACATCGAAATTCCCCAGGTGGAGCAAACGTACGAGGTGTTGCTTGCCAAACCGTTTTGGATCTGGGGCGCGGAGATGGGCGCAAACGAGCACGGTGTCGCTATCGGTAACGAAGCCGTGTTCACCAAAATTCCGTACGCTAAAACGCCGGGCTTGATCGGAATGGATCTTTTGCGCCTCGCGCTCGAACGCGCGCGCACCGCGCGCCAGGCGCTGGATGTCATCACGAACTTGCTCGCGCAGTACGGTCAGGGCGGCAACTGTGGTTTCAAACACGCCACCTACTATCACAACAGTTTCCTCATCGCCGATCCGTACGAAGCGTGGGTGCTCGAAACCGCTGGCAAACACTGGGCGGCTGAACGCGTCAAAGACATTCGGACGATTTCGAACGGTATCACGATTGGCAACCAGTTCGATCTCGCCTCGCCCGATCTGGTGGCGTACGCGATAGAGCGGGGCTGGTGCAAAGGCCGAGGCGATTTTCACTTTGCGCGTTGCTATTCCGATTTTCTCTTCACGCGCTTTAGCCGTTGCAACGAACGCCAGTGCCGCACGACCGATGTGTTGAACGCGCAACGCGGCAAGATCACTGTCGAGACGATGCTGCGCGCGCTGCGCGATCACGGCACCGCCGATCCGCAATGGACGCCCGCGCGCGGTATCACCACCTTCACCGTTTGCGCGCACGCTGGTTGGGGACCCGTGCGCAGCACCGGCACGACCGGTTCGCTGGTCTCGCATCTGGCGCGCGATGCGCAAACCCACTTTGTGACCGGCACCGCCGCGCCGTGCACCAGCATCTTTAAACCGGTGTGGCTGGGCAACGCTTTGCCACTCGATGAACCGATGCCGACCGGCGAGTACGACGCCGCCACGCTGTTCTGGCGTCACGAGGCATTGCACCGTGCCACGCTCCGCGATTACGCGATCCACCTCGCGCGTTATCGCGACGAACGCGACGAGTTGGAACAACAATTCATCACCGCTGCGCTCAAGTGTGCGCCCTCCCAGCGCGCCGAATTTTCTGCGCGCTGCTTCCAACAAGCCGATCAAGCCGAAGCGCGCTGGCGCGAGCGCGTGCGCGCGGACAAGCCCTATCCCGGCGTGCTGTACGCGCGCGCCTGGCAGCAGTTTGACGCGCAAGCACGGATGCCCGATGTCAGCCATAGATCGTGACTTGGTCCAGGCGTTTGAACGCGGACTCGACCCGCAACATCCCGAACGCAGCGCGATTCCCGCGCGCGTGTTGGGTTACGGCGAAATCAGCACCGTGTTCGAAATTGATGCCGAAGGGTTGCGCGAGTGGGCTTTCAAACGCTTGCCCCTCTTCGACTCGCAAGCCGAAGTCGAACGGTACACCGCGGTATTTGTCGAGTACAATCGCTTGCTGGAAGACGCGATCGGCATTCGTTTGCCGGCGCACGATTACGTCGTCGTCACCAGCGCCAGAGAGCGCCCCGTGTTCTACATCGTCCAGCAAAAATTGCCGGCAGAATCCATCGGCAATCGTATTCTGCAACGCGCCACGCGCGACGAAATGCGCACCGTGCTGCGTCGCGTGTTGCGCGAGGCGCGCAAGGTGTGGGATTTCAATCGCGAACAAAATCGCTGGCAAGTGGCGATAGATGGACAGATTTCCAACTGGGTGTTCGTCGGCGACGATGTGCTCTATGTGGACACCAGCACGCCGCTCTTTCGCGTGAACGGCGTCGAGCAACTCGATACGGAACTGTTCCTGCGGAGCGCGCCCGCGTTCCTCGTCTGGATTCTGCGCCTCTTGTTCCTCAAAGAGGTCGTCAATCGGTATTACGATTTTCATCGCGTCGCGGTAGATCTGGTTGCCAACTTGTACAAAGAACAGCGCGCCGATTTGATTCCCGATGCAATTCGCGTCGTCAACGATTTCTTCGCTGGCGAAGCACGCGACTTGACGTTGCCCCCACTCACCGAAAAAGAGGTGCGCGATTATTATCGCGAGGACGCGCTCATCTGGTCGTTGTATCTCGCGCTGCGCAAAATAGATCGCTTTTTGCGGACGCGCATCTTGCGCGGCGAATATCCCTACATCTTGCCGGAAAAGATTGCGAGGTAAACAATGTCGCTCATCGGTCAATCGTCCAAAGTAGACATTACCGAACGTTTTGCGCGTTACGTCTCCAGCGGCAAGGTCGAATTCTTTCGACAGTTTGGCGTGGACCTGATTTTCGGCAAGCGCGAAGGTGTGTACATTTGGGACCTCGCAGGACGCCGCTTGATTGATTGTCATTGCAACGGCGGCGTGTTCAATCTGGGACACCGCAATCCGCGTGTGATTGCCGCGCTCAAACGCGCGCTCGATGAACTCGACATCGGCAATCATCACTTTGTCAGCGAGCATCGCGCGCTCCTCGCCGAACGTTTGACCGCGCTCTGCCCCGGCGATTTGAAACGCGTGGTGTTCGGCGTGAGCGGCGGCGAAGCGATTGACCTTGCCATCAAACTGGCGCGCGGGCACACGCGGCGCACCAAAATCATTTCCGCGCGCGGCGGTTATCACGGACACACGGGCCTGGCGCTCGCTGCCGGCGATGAACAGTATCGCGCGCCGTTCAGTGCAACCGCGCCCGGTTTCGTGCAGGTGCCGTTTGGCGATCTGGACGCGCTTGCCGCCGCGATGGACGATGACACCGCCGGCGTCTTGTTCGAGACGATTCCGGCGACAATGGGCATTGTCGTTCCGCCGGAAAATTATTTTGCCGGCGTGCGCGAATTGTGCGATCAACGCGGCGTCGTGATGATGATGGACGAAGTGCAAACCGGGCTGGGACGCTGCGGCGAGGTGTGGGGCATCAACACCTACGGCGTCATTCCCGATATTCTCGTGACCGCTAAAGGTTTGTCCGGCGGCATCTATCCCATCACCGCAACGATTTACCGCGAGCCGCTCAACCGCGTCTTGCACGAAAATCCGTTCATTCACGTCTCGACGTTTGGCGGCGCGGAGGTGGGATGTTATGCCGCGCTGGAGGTGTTGAACATTTTGCAAGAACCGGAATTTTTGCCGCACGTGCGTCAGATGGCAGAGTTGTTCCGCGCGGGATTCGCGCAACTGCAAACGCGTTACCCCAATCTCATCGTCGAGGTGCGCCAGCGCGGCTTGATGATGGGACTCAAACTCGCGCAACCGACATTCGGACCAATGCTCACGCTCGCCGGGCTGCAATTCGGCTTGCTCACGATTTACGCGAATCACGACCCATCGGTCAATCAAATTTTGCCTCCCTTGACGATCCAAGCCGAGGAGGTGCAGCAGGTCATCGAAACGCTGGAGCGGATGCTGGATTGGTTGCAAGCCCTGTGACTCGAAAAACAACGGACGAGGGCTTTTCCCTCGTCCGTTGACTTGTTCACTGTTGCAACTGTGGTAGCAGGTTGTAGTAATAGTCCAGACATTCGGGATTGATCAGCGCGTCGCGGTTGAGCACCGCGCGACCGTTGATGATGTTCGTGACGACACTCTCCACTTTTTTCATATTCAACGTGTAGGGAATGTCGGGGACAGCGAAAATCAACGCGGGCACATGGTGCGGTGAGGCGCGTTCGCGCAAGGTCTTTTTGATACGGGTGGTGAGTTCGTCCGTCAGTTGCACGCCCGGCGCGAGTTTCACAAAGAGAATGACGCGCTGGTCGCCGCGCCAATTTTGTCCGATGGCTAAACTGTCCACGATTTCTTGCATCGGCTCCAGTTGATTGTAAATCTCTGCCGTGCCGATGCGTACCCCCGACGGTTTGAGCACCGCGTCTGAACGACCATAGAAGGTGATGCCTCCCGTGTCGCTGTGAATGACGATGTAATCGCCGTGCCGCCACACGTTCGGGTAAACGCTAAAGTACGCTTTTTTGTACTTTTCACCATCGGGGTCGTCCCAAAAGTAGAGCGGCATCGAAGGCGCAGGCGCCTCGCACACCAGTTCGCCTTGTTGGTCACGCACGGGATTGCCCTGCTCATCGTAGCAGTTGATTTTCATTCCCAGCGCGGGTGCTTGCACCTCGCCGGCATACACCGGCAATGTAGGCGCGCCAGCGGCAAAGCAACCGTTAATGTCCGTGCCTCCCGAAATCGAATTGAAATGCACATCCGCTTTGATGTCGCGATAAACGTACTCGAACCCTTCTGCTGAAAGTGGCGAACCGGTTTGCGAAATTTCGCGCAGCGACGATAAATCGTAGTGCGCGCGCGGATGCACGTTGTGCTGTCGCAACAAATTGATGTAACTGGCACTACATCCAAAAATCGTAATGCGCTGGTCTTGAATCAATTTCCACATTGCCCCGGCATCGGGATAGAAAGGATTGCCATCGTACAACACTATCGTTGCACCAACCGCCAGCGAACTCAATAGCCAGTTCCACATCATCCAACTGCACGTGGTGATGTACATTATCGTGTCGGAACGTTTCAAATCGGTGTGCAACAACAGTTCCTTCAAGTGATTGATGAGCACACCGCCGGCGCTCTGCACCAGACATTTGGGTTTGCCGGTCGTGCCCGAAGAGAACATAATGTAAACGGGATGCTCAAATGGTAACTGTTCAAAGTGAATGACGCGGTCGCTGGCGCGCGCAACGAAATCGTTATAGAGCACGGCGTGCGGGACATTGCCAATATCGGGATGATCTTGAAAATACGGCACGACCACCACGCGCTTGAGCGATGGAATATTCCGCGCCACCTCGGCGGCATTTGCCAGCGTGGGCAACACCTTGCCTTTGTAAAAATAGCCATCCGCTGTAAACAGTACTTTGGGTTGAACCTGTCCCAGGCGTTCCAGCGCTGCCGCCGCGCCCATATCGCTGGCACACGAAGACCACACCGCCCCCACACTCGTCGCGGCGAGCATCGCCACTACCGTCTCGATGAGATTGGGCATATACGCCACCACGCGATCGCCCGGCGCAACGCCCACCTCGCGCAAAGACTGTGCCACGCGCGCCACTGCCGCGTACAGTTCGGCGTAGGTCATTCGCGCGGCTTGGTGCGTCTCGCCTTGAAAGATCAGCGCGACGTGCTCATCGCGATAGCGCAACAGATTCTCGGCAAAATTCAACTGCGCGCCGCGAAACCAGCGCGCGCCGGGAAACTTGTGCAGGTCATCCACCACCTCAGCGTATCCGCGCGAGGCTTTGATGTCGGCGAACTCCCACACCGTTGCCCAGAAATCGGCAATGTGCTCGATAGACCAGCGATACAGGTCGGCGTACGATGCGAGCGTGAGATCATACTTGCGATTAACCAGGCTGATGAATCGTGTAAGATTAGCCTGACGTTTGCGCTCTTCGGTAGGTACCCAGAGTGGCGTCTTTGGCATAGGCTCCTCCCTGAGAATTGGAGATTGGAGATTAGCGATTGTCAGTACGCATACACACTGCCTCCGATAAACTCGCGCAGCACCGAGTCAGGCGGTACTGGTGAATCGTCCTCCACTGGCGTGACCGCGCGCAAGAGCGCGTGCACACGTTTGGCGCGCTGATAGGCATCCTCGCGCAACGGATCGCCTTCTAGTTCTTGTTCCCACTGTGCAAACTGCTCCAGCAGACGCGGGCGATAGAGCGGCAACTCGAATGCCATTCCTGTGTTCACGATGTAATCTGCCTCATTGATGCGCGGAATGATGTTGCGCAACTCACTGTTGCGCACGTAATGCCAGTGCAACAGCGTGCGGCGCGGATCGTAGGCGCGATGCACCGCGTCGCGTAACATTCGGCGCATCATCCGTAAATCCGTCCAGCGCACATACTTGCCATCGGGTCCTTTCATCTGCAACAACGGTTCGAGGTACAACTTGAACTTGCGTTCGTTCGGTATATCGCGCGTCATCGCCGGAAACAAGCCGTGCAGACTGTCAATCAAAATGACCTGATGGGGTTGCACCTGCATCGGCGTACGATTCAGATACCGCTTGCCGGTTTTCATATCGTAGAACGGAATCAGCACCTCTTCGCCAGCCAGCAAACGTTTGAGATGCTCGTTAATCAAATCGAGGTCGAGGGCTTGCGGCGTTTCAAAGTCGTAATCGCCAAACTCGTCTCTGGGGTGCAATTCCAGATCGAAAAAGTAATTGTCCACGTTGAGGGCAACGAGTTCCACGCCGGCACGTTTGAGCCGCTCGCCGATTTTGATGGTCGTTGTCGTCTTGCCCGACGACGAGGGTCCCGTGATGATGACGATTTTCAGATCAGCGCGACGTTCCAGTATGCGTGCGACCGCGTTCTTGAGTTCTTCGTCGTACAGCGCTTCGGCTTCTTGCACGATTTGCGGAAACTCGCCGCGTGCGATGCGTTCGTTCAAGCCGGCAACGGTGTGGAGACCGCGCTCGACCGCCCAATCGAGCGCGCGCCACAGTTTTTCCCAGGGGATGTTTTCCGAGGCGCGCGGCATTTGTCCCGTGCGTTCCTGACGCAAGCGCGCGCGTTCGGCGCGATAGAGGATGTACGCCTTGGCGGTACGCGCGTGACCGTTTTCGATCAACACTTTTTCGACGAGGTCTTGAATCTCCTCGACGGTTGGAATGTGGTCAGGTGGTGTTTGTTGTTCCAGCAGTTGGACGACCTGTTGGGTCAGCCGTTCAGCAATCGTGCGATCGCGTCCACCGACTTCGACGGCGGCGCGGTAGATCGCGTTCGTGATGCGTTCAGCATTGAACGGCACTACCGCTCCATTGCGTTTGACCACGCTGGTAATGCGACTCATTGGTTCACCTCGATTTTCCTGTGACGCTGGCAAGTGACCGCATACCACGCTCATTCTGCCGCGTGTCGCGCGCGATTATACCGTGACGCGGAGGGCCTGTCAACACACACGCGGTTCCGGTTCGGGTCGTTAATTGACTTGGCAGCAACCTTGACTTGTGATAAACTTGATGTGTGTGCCTCCCATCGTCTTGTCGCCAGCAGAAAAGTTTTGTGCGCGCTCGGCAAGCGCATTCCTGATCGAATGCAACGCGACGATGACACTGGATCATCGAGCGATGGTTCGGCAGCGTTTGTCTGGCGTGCGCTGTGCATCGGGCTGTTAGTTCTGCTCGGTGTCCTACCCGCGTGTGCTCCTGTGCCCAGGCGTGTGGTCTTGTGGGTGGACGGCGAGCGTCGCGTGATCGAGACGACCGCGACGACTGTGCAACAAGTGTTGCAAGAGCAAGGGATAGTGTTGGGCGAGAATGACAGGGTCGAGCCACCGCCGTTTGCCGAAGTCGGTTTGAGTACGACGCTCACCGTTACGCGTGTCACCTTCAAAACCGAAGTAGTGATGCAACCGCTACCATTCACGCGGCAACTAGTGCGTGATGAAATGTACCCGCAGAATCAGATTCGCGTGGTGCAACTGGGCAAGAACGGCACGGTCGCGATCACCTACACGTTGACCTACGAAGATGGGCGGTACGTGACGCGTCGCGAAGTGGGGCGGCGCGTGATTGCTCCACCGAAAGACGAGATTCTGGCGATTGGTACACAAGGACGCTTGCCGCCTGTTGCGTTTACGTCGGGTGCGATTGTGTACCTGGCGCACGGTAACGCGTGGGTGATGCGCCATTCGAGCGCGGACAAGCGCGCTCTCACGACAACAGGCGATCTGGATGGACGCGTCTTTACACTTGCGCTCGACGGGCGTTATCTGCTGTTCACGCGCGCGGCGGACGAAAATTCGCGCGCGCTCAATTCACTCTGGTTGATAGATACACTCGTCATCGGTGAAGCGCCACGACGTTTGCCGGTGGACGATGTGCTGGCGGCGACGCTTGCTCCCGATGCGCGGATGGTGATATACTCGACGGGCGAGAAAACGCCGGGCGCGCCGGGCTGGAAGGCGCGCAACGATCTGTGGCAGTTGGCGCTTGTACCCGGCGAAGCCAATCTGGTGACGCGCGCAGCGCAGCCGATTTGGTTGCCCAGCGTTCCTGCGCCGTACGCCTGGTGGGGGATGCATCTGGCGTACGCGCCCGATGGACGCGCTGTTGCGTACGCTTTTCCGAATGAGGTGGGCATCATCGAACTGGTTGGGCGCCCCGTGCCGACCGCGGAGGTGCCCGCGCCGCGTCGCGTGTTGAAAACGTTTGCTCCTTTTCGCGCGCCGGGGGATTGGGTATGGGTGCCCTCTCTCACCTGGTCGCCCGATAGTCGTTTCATCGCGACCACCATTCACGCGCCACTGGCTAATCCTGCGGTGACAAATGACGATCCCACGTTCGAGGTGTGGGCACTCGCGCGCGATGGAACGGTGGCGGCAGCGCTGGCACAGTCCACCGGGATGTGGGCGCGGCCGGTGTGGTCGCCCCTCGATGCGCGCGGCGAAAGTCGTATTGCCTTTGGCGTGGCGCACATACCCAGCAATAGCGAGCGCAGTCGCTATGCGTTGATGGTGATGGATCGTACCGGCGGCAATAAACAACAAATTTTTCCCTCGCCGCAAAATCCTGACGAAGGATTGATCTTGATGCAAACCGCCTGGTCGCCCGATGCGCGCCAACTGGTTACGCTGCGTGACGACGATGTGTGGTTGTACGATTTTTCGTCTGCACGCTGGTCACAACTCACGGCGAATGGCGCATCGCTCAGAGTGCAGTGGGGCAGATGACGGAGACTTGCGGTAAAAAGTCAATAGGCAAATGAACGAGTTTAGAACGAGTTTTGAGAGCACCTTCCGCAAACAGGGCACGTCGAACTAACCGAACGGAGATCGCGTTTTCCGCCGG
>DAOTYB010000165.1:0-4478 GCA_034435315.1 Anaerolineae bacterium
CGCGGCGATTTTCCCGTCACCGAATATCTCGGCGACGTGTCTCTCGCGCTCCCCTTTTCGAGCGTGATGACCGAGGAGCAGGTGGACTATGTGTGCGCGCATCTGACGCGCGTGGTCACGATGTAAGAGTATCAGAACACTTGCGCAAGTCGTTCGCGTACCATCGCAAACTCGGGCACTTGGGCCAGAAGAGGTTGCAGATCACTCTGCCAACTCTTTTCCAGAGCCATAATTTGCTTGCGCAACTGCTTGGAATCAAAGCGCATCTCGTACAATGCTAATTTGGCCTGAATCAGTTCCAGATTTGCACGCACCCCTTGCTCACTGAGAAACCACAGGTCATACGCATCGCGCGCCTGGCCGCGCACAAGCAGCGCGCGCACTTTTTCCGCAAAGAGATGTTCACCTGTGAGCGCGGTCAATAAAAACGGAACAATGTCATCATATTCAGGAGAGACCAGGCGTCGTTCGACAGCGACGGACTCGGTCCGCAAATTGATATCCACCCGAATCTTGCCCTTGCTTCGCTCGCGTCCATCATACAGCGGTCTCTGAAAACTCAAATCGAAACTGTAACCCACGCTGGATTTCCATTCGTTACGCGATGTGGCAATCACTCCAAAGCGCGCGAGGTCTGCTATTGCCTGCCGAAAGAGGGCTTGCGTACCCGCCACATCGAGCGTGGTGTTGAAATCCAGATCTTCCGAGTAGCGCGGCGAGCGATAAAGCACCCGCAGCGCTGTGCCGCCCTTAAAGCCAAGCGCCTGGCTGTGTGCATACAACACCGATAGAAAAAGATGCTGAACATAGTCGCGTTCCTGCGCTTGCAAGCCCATACCGTGACGCTGCGCAATCCGTTGTAATTGTTGTTTGGTAAGCATCAGGATTCTCTCCACATCAAGAGTTCTTCCGTTGACACGTTAATCCACACGCGCCAGCGCGCATCATAACGACGCGGCACCTTGCCCTGTCTGCTTGTCCTGTGTCTTTTGCGCGGTATGGATTTTGAAGGGTCGAGCAGGACAGGACTCTGCGACACGTCGAGTCCCTCGGTAGGTTGCCCAAACTGTTCCAAAAGGTAACCCAGGCGCGAGCAGAGACTGCGATTGCGCATTCGGTTGGCGTATTCGACCAGACGTTCAATGTCTACGCGTTCGCGCGCCGCGTAGAGCGCTTTGGCGACCTCGCTCAAACCACCCGCATAGCGCAGTTGATCGAGCGAATCCACCAGCGCCTTTTCGATCTCTGCCACGAGCACGGGAAGATCACCGATGTTCTCTCGTTGATAGCCAAAGAACTTGTGCGGCGCGAGATGCACAAAGACAAACGTGGTGCTATCAAAGTTTAACCGTCGGTGCTGTCGTGTGGTCGCGACGAAAACGGTACGCGGCACCTGTTCGGTGAGACCGTAGAAATGAAGCGCGCTCCAGTAGGAGAGATAAGCAGGGTGACACAGGCGCGTGGCGATAAAGTAAGGATTGGCAAGCACTCGCTCTGGCTGATAGCCCAGCAAAAGGTACTTGCCTGCCTCCACGCGGCGCACCAAACCCTCGCGCTTGAGTCGGCGCAGAATTTCATAGACCTGGACTCTCGAAACGTCAAGGAGGGTAGCCAGCGTCGAAGCAGAGAAATAGTAGAGATCGCGCTCAAAGAGTCGGTGCATGATATAATTCGACGTTAGTTTTTGGTTATTTTTCACAGAAAATCACCTCGATTTATAGTTTAGCACAGGTCAAGCACTTTTGTCAATGCTCCCCTTTTTCCCTGCTCCTGTCCTCCAACTGATTGCCAACCTCCGCAACCGCCATATCTTCATCCTTGATGTCATCTCGTGGTGGGTCGCCGCGCCGCTCGCGCTCGCGCTGCGCCTGGATGGCTTTGCCGATCATCCCAGGTACGCCACCGCGCTCATCGTCTATCTCATCGTCGCGACGGTGTTACGCGGCGTACTCTTTCGCGCCTTCGGTTTGTACGCGCGCTATTGGCGCTACGCCAGCGTGGACGAACTCGTCCTCATCACATCGGCAGTTGGCACAACGACCGCGCTGCTTGCCCTGTTGTTCGGTGCTGTGATCCCGCGCGTCAACATCCTGAACAACGATTTGCCGCGCTCGATTCCCGCCATTGATGGCGGACTCGTTTTCCTCGCGGCGAGTGGCACGCGCTTTAGCGTCCGTCTAGCAGAACGCTTTCGCCAGCAACAACTCGGCAACCAGTCCGCGCGTACGCGCGTCGTCATCTTTGGCGCGGGCAGCGCGGGTACGATGCTCGTGCGCGAAATGCAACAAAATCCCGCGCTCGGCTTGATGCCCGTCGCCTTCCTCGATGCCGATCCCGCGAAACACGGGACGTGGATTCTGGGCGTGCCAGTCATCGGCGATCGAAGCAAACTGCGTGAGGTTGTCAACAAGTACGGCGCGCAACAGGCGATTATCGCGATGCCCAGCGCGTCCGGCAAAACGATGCGCGAACTCGCGCGCTTGTGCCGCGAACTCGATTTGCCGGTCAAAACCGCGCCCAGCGCCTTTGAACTGCGCGATGGTTGCGTTACCGTGCGCCAATTGCGCCCAGTGGACATTACCGATTTGCTGCGCCGTGAGCCAATTCGAATCGAGATGGATGATATCGCGCGCTTGTTGCGGGGCAAACGCGTCCTCGTCACCGGCGCCGGCGGTTCAATTGGCAGCGAACTCTGCCGCCAGATCGCGCGCGGCGCGCCCGCACAACTTGTCCTCCTCGGTCACGGCGAAAATTCCATCTTTCATATCCACCACGAACTAAACAATCTCCAATCTCTAATCTCCAATCCCTATCCCATCATCGCCGACATCCGCGACGGCGCGCGCCTCCGCGCTATCTTCGAGCGTTACCAGCCGCACATCGTCTTTCACGCCGCGGCGCACAAGCACGTCCCGTTGATGGAAGCGAACATCGAAGAAGCCGTCACGAACAATGTGCTGGGCACGCGCAATCTGATCGAATGTGCAAGCGCAAGCGGCGTCGAGCATTTCGTACTGATCTCCACCGACAAAGCGGTCAACCCAACGAGTGTGATGGGCGCGACCAAACGCGTTGCCGAGATGCTGGTGCAATCTGCCGCCGCGCGTACCGGCAAAAATTTCGTTGCTGTTCGCTTTGGTAACGTCCTCGATTCGCGCGGCAGCGTGCTGCCTCTCTTCAGGCAGCAAATCGCCAGCGGTGGTCCCATCACGGTCACACATCCCGACGTGCGTCGCTTTTTTATGACGATTCCCGAAGCGGTGCAATTGGTATTGCAAACGACCGTCCTTGCCGAACCCGGCGCCATCTACGTTCTCGATATGGGCGAACCGATCAAGATCGTGGACCTGGCGCACGATTTGATTCGACTGAGTGGCTATCACCCTGACGACATCGAAATCAAGTTCACCGGCTTGCGCCCCGGCGAGAAACTGTACGAAGAACTCTTTGTCCCCGGCGAAGATTATCACCCCACCAGGCATCCCAAAATTTTCATCGCGCACAACGGTCAATCTCCACTCTGCAATCCCCAGTCTCCAATCTCTAATCTCCAATCCACCATCAACGCGCTGATTGTCGCCGCGCAGAGCGGCAAGCCCGACGAGGTGCGCCGCCTGTTGCGCGAACTCGTGCCAGAGTACCGTCCTCCTGATGTCTCGTAACTTTTTTCGATGCGATGGACTAGCAATCGTTGGACAAATGGCAATCTTCGGCGTATAATCTTGTGCGATCGAACAGTGTGTTCCGTAGAAAGGAAGCGCGTTATGCTTGTCCGAACGTTTCAAGCTCAGCCAACCGAATCAACCTGGTCGCCGCCGGCGCAAGGGCAGTGGACCTATGCGGATTACAAGCGCTTGCCCGATGATGGCTGGCGCTACGAAGTGATCAAGGGAGAATTGAAGATGAGCCCTGCGCCGAAAATCAAGCATCAACTGGTCAGCATAAACTTGGCGATGGCGATGGCGAATTTCGTCAAGCAGGGCAAATTGGGCCAAGTCCTCACCGCCCCAATAGATGTGCGCTTGGGTGAGTTAGCCGATCCTGTCCAGCCAGACATCCTGTTCATTCGTCAAGAGCGTTTGGGCATTATCCAGGAGGGATGGATCGAAGGAGCACCGGATTTAATCGTCGAAATTCTTTCCCCCGGCAACTGGCTCGATGATCGGCGCATCAAGTATCGTGTGTACGCGCAAGCCGGTGTGACCGAATACTGGATCGTTGATCCTGACCGACGCGAAATCGAGATCTTTGTCTTGCGTCGTGGCGATTATATGCTCCTTGGACGTTTTTCCTCCGGCGAAGTTGCCTCCTCTGAGGTGATTGCCGGTTTTAAGGTTGAGGTAGACCAGGTTTGTCCTTGATGATGCCTGACCTCGAGCGCACACTCGCCACATTCCTGCGCGCCGGTTCACCGTGCTTCCCCGCGCCCACCGAATTGCCCACCCTCACCGATTCGGATTGGGCGCGGCTTGTTACAT
>DAOTYB010000166.1:0-4170 GCA_034435315.1 Anaerolineae bacterium
AACTCGGTGAGAGTCATCCCAATCAGGCGTTGGGCAACTTGCGGTTTCTTGGAAAGTTTTTCGTATGTAATCATACCCCGAGTATACTCAATCTGTAATTACACCACAAATCTAATCTGCAATTGAATTGAGGAGGCAAAGCATGTCACGATACATCGCAACGTCCGCCTTGCGCGGGGCAACGAATATCGCGCGCGAAGCGGAAGCATGGCTGCAACGAGCATTGCAGGAAAAAGGCGCCGATGCCAAAGTGGCTTTTCCGAACACGGCATATTATTTGCCCACGATTCTGGGTTTGACGGGACAAAAAGTAGAAACCGTTGGTGATCTCGTGCCGGTGATGGAACGGATCAAGGCATACTTGCATCCAGTTCCAGCGCAATCGCGCTGGACGCCCTATCTGGGAGAGACGCTGGATGCCGGCATTGCGACCTTGCTCGCGATGGAAATGATTCAGGGGTTGCGCTTTTTGTATGGCGACCAACCGGAAAAGATGCCGGGCTTTCGCCTGGCACAAGCCGCATCCTTTACCTCACCTGAATTCCAGAAGGAAGGAAGTGACGGCGGGGGCTACCTGAACGGACCCATTGATGACATTCAACTCCGTTCATGGGGTATCCAATTGGTGGACGGTCGTATGCCCGGCTTTGCCGCTATCGTGGGCTGCGCAAAATCGAATGAGGTGGCGGTCAAAATCGTGCGCGAACTGCAACGCCGCAACATCCTCATCTTCCTGGCGGGCAATGTCAATGGTCGCTCCATCATTCACCAGTTGCACGAGGAAGGGGTCGAGATGGGCTACGATACCTACATCGTCCCCTTTGGCACCGACACGCTTTCTGCCATCTACGCCATCGGCTTTGCGACCCGTTCCGCGCTGACCTTTGGGGGGATGAAAGGCGGACAGGCGCGTGAAATTCTGCTCTACAACAAGTATCGTGTCTTTGCGTTTGTCCTCGCACTCGGTGAAGTGGATGATTTGAAATACGCTGCGGCCGCCGGCGCAATCTCCTACGGTTTTCCCGCGATTGCCGATACCATTATCCCCGAAATCCATCCGACCGGCGTGACGACCTACGAGCACGTGATTTCGATGCCGTTCAACGAAATTCCCGGCAAAGATGATCTGGAGCGCGCCGAAAAGTTGGTGCAAAAGTGTATCGAGGTGCGTGGTGTCAAGGTCAAGATGACCGAAGTGCCCATTCCCGTGCCCTACGGCTCGGCGTTTGAAGGCGAAGTGGTGCGCAAAGCCGATTTGCGCTTCGAGTCCGGCGGCAAACGCTCGCGCGCGTTCGAGTACCTGTATATGCTGCCGATGGAAAAAGTGGAAGACGGCAAAATCGAACTCAAAGGACCCGACATTGACAGCGTACCCGAAGGCGGCGCAATGGATATGGGCATCGTGGTCGAAGTGGCGGGGCGCAAGATGCAAGAAGACTTTGAACCCGTGCTCGAACGCCAGATTCACCACTTTGTCAACGGCGCGTCCGGTGTCCAGCACGTCGGGCAGCGCGATATCACGTGGATTCGCATCAGCAAAGCCGCGTACGACAAGGGCTTTCGTCTGGAGCATCTCGGCAAGATTTTGCACGCGCGCTTTCACGCCGACTTTGGCGCCATCGTGGACAAAGTGCAGGTCACCATTTACACCGATCCTGCCTCGGTGAATTCGATGCTACAGCTCGCGCGCGAAGCATACAACAAGCGGAATCTGCGTCTGGCAAATATGGTGGACGAGGATGTGGATGAATTCTACTCGTGCACCTTGTGCCAATCGTTTGCGCCGAATCACGTCTGCGTCGTTTCACCCGAGCGAGTCGGTTTGTGTGGCGCGTACTCGTGGCTGGACTGCAAAGCCAGTTACCAGATCAATCCGACAGGTCCCAACCAGCCGATTCCCAAAGGGCAACTGCTGGATCCAGTCAAGGGGTACTGGCAGGGTCCGATTGATTTCGTGTACCAGAATTCGCATCAGCAAGTCGAAAAAGTTTCGATGTACTCGATTATGGAAAACCCGATGACCGCGTGTGGTTGTTTCGAATGTATCGTGATGGTGATTCCCGAAGCCAACGGGGTGATGGTGCTGTCGCGCGAGGATACGTCAATGTCGCCGGCAGGGATGACGTTCAGTACGCTCGCCGGTATGGCGGGCGGGGGCTTGCAGACGCCAGGCATTATGGGCGTCGGCAAGTACTACCTGACCTCCAAAAAGTTCCTGAGTGCCGATGGCGGTTTCAAGCGCGTTGTCTGGATGTCTTCCATCCTCAAACAAACGATGGGGGAAGAACTCAAAAAAGCCGCCGAGTATGCGGGCGATCCCGACCTGCTGGACAAAATCGCCGACGAAACCATCTGCACCGATGTTGCCGATCTGGTCAAGTTCCTGGAGGAAAAAGGTCATCCGGCGTTGACGATGGATCCGTTGATGTAGCAGGGACGAAAGATTCTTTCGCCCGTACTCTGTGATGCGTGAAACGTGAAACGTGATTTGCACGTCTCACGTTTCACGCTTGGATTTTGTACCATGTCCAAACTCGTCCGTGACTTGATGAAAATCGGCGTGCCAACGTGTACGCCCGACACGCGGCTGGACGAAATCGCCCGAGTGATGGTGCGCGAGGATGCCGAGGCGGTGATCGTGATGGACGCGTACGGCGCGTGTGGCGTCGTCTCGCAGACGGATTTGGTCAGAGCGTTTCCGCGTAACTGGCAAGTCCTCACGGCGAAGGATGTGATGACCGAACGGATCATCAGCATTACTCCCGATGTGGACGTGCTCGCGGCGGCGCATATGATGATAGACGAAAAGGTGCATCAACTTTTCATTATGCACGAACATCCCGGTCCCTCGCGTCCCAGCGCGGTCATCACGATGCGCGCCATCGTGCGTGAGATGGCAGGACTCCCACCAGCGAAAACGGAAATGCCTGTGCCCCAGCCCAGGAAGAAGTGAGACGAGGTTGAAGATGGCTTCACCTGAACGACATTTCAGCGAACGGACAACCAACATTCTGGTCGCTGCGTCGCTCATCATCCTCATCGCTGCGCTGTTGATTCGTTATCTCACATCGGCGCCGCAGGAAGGCGTCCTCGCGCTGATGGGAGTGGGTGTGTTTTTGTTTTTACTGGTTGCATTTGATCAACCCGACTAGTTTTCGATTTTCGTTTTGCGATTTTTGTTCGCGCGAGGTCGCAAATCGAAAATTGGCAATCGAAAATTGTTGTCAATGGAGGGGTAATGCCAGTCACAGTCGAAATCCCCAAAGAAAAACACAGTGGTAAAGTACGTGAAATCGTCATCGGCGCCACGAAGGAACAGGGGGGAACGCGTACAAAAACAGTCACCATTGGTGGCGAAAGTGCAATGCCCTTTATGCACTTTGAGGGGACAATTCCTCATCCCCCTGCGGTGGCAATCGAAATTCAAGATCGCAAGCCCAGCGATTGGTCGCCAGTGCTGCTGGAAGCGTGGAAAGACGTGGTAGACGATCCCGCCAAGTGGGCGCAAGCCGCTGAAGCCGCCGGCGCGGATTTGATTTTGCTCAAACTCAACGCCACGCTGGATGGCAGCGCACCCAACACGGCAGCACGCGCCCGACAGGTGACGCGCGCCGTCTTGAACGCGACCGGTCTCCCCTTGATGGTCTTTGGTCCCGGCCAGGCGGAGCTGGACAACGAATTGCTCGTTGCCGTTGCCGAAGAAGCCAAAGGCGAACGAATCGTCCTGGGGATTTGCGAAGACAAAAATTATCGCACCATCGTCGCGGCGGCAATGGCGAATGATCACCTCGTCAATTCGCGGACGCCGATGGATGTGAATCTCGCCAAGCAACTCGTCATCCTGATTCACGATATGGGCTTGCCGCTCGAACGCATCATTATGGACCCGACGACCGGCGCACTCGGCTATGGCATCGAGTACGGCTATTCGGTGATGGAACGCTTGCGCCTCGCCGCGTTGCAGGGCGATGGGATGACCCAGCAACCGATGCTCGTCACGCCGGGCGAAGAAGCGTGGCGCGTCAAAGAAGCCAAAGTCGGCACCGATGTACCGGCCGCGTGGGGCGATTGGAAAGAACGGGCGATCCACTGGGAGACGATTACCGCTGCCGCGCTCATCGAGACCGGCGCCAACATCGTCGTGATGCGCCATCCCGAAGCGGTCAAGCG
>DAOTYB010000167.1:0-28429 GCA_034435315.1 Anaerolineae bacterium
AGCGGCGAAGCAATCTCCACACCGCAATAGGGGATTGCTTCGTCGCAAAGACCGCTCCTCGCAATGACAAGCGGAGGCGCGGCTTTGTCAAGCGACTTTGCACACACCCTGGGAGGCAAGGGGGTGGGGCTTGGACGCCATAGACGGCACGGCTGAGTAAAATGAAAGTTTGTGCCCGTGCCGGGTATATAAGAGGTCGCATTAAACTATGGATAAGTGAGAATTGCTCTAAAAGCGTTCCACGCGTTCCAAGCGCAGGGCAAGCAACGTCGCGTTAGCGTCATGCACCTTACACACTTGTCCGACTTGCTGCACAATCGAGTCCACGCGTTCCGCGCGCACAGCACAAAGCAGGGTGGTGTTCGCGCGGCGCGAATAACCACCCGTTGTTCCGAGCATTGTCACATGATAACTCCAAGCAGTCAACGTTTCGATCAGTTTATCGGACAGGTGAGGTGTAACGATAACCCAGAGCAATTGTAATGTCCCCGGTTCGAGCGGAGCGCGCGTCGAGTCAATCGAGAGGTATCCCTTGTCGAAATGAACATAGCGCGTCACAGGACACACAAAAACCGTCGCGCCACTCATCGTCGTTTCGATGGGCGCGTGGATGGCACGGCGATGGCACGCGGCTTGCAGTAGGGCGCGCGCGCGTTCGATGTCGCTAGCGGACAAGCCAATCAGCAATGTGACATTACGCGCACTAGAGAACCCACCGACGCTCGCGATTACCGTCACCGCGAATCCCGCGCCTGTCAGGGCACCGATTGCTGTGTCCACATCGTCAGGTTGAACAATCGCAAGCAAGAGTGTATCCACATTCATTGTCACTGCCCTGTGCGAATTTGACCGGCGACGAATGACGAATGACGAATGACTGATGACGGACAACCGTCGACCGCAGACCGCCGTCCTTCGTCCTCCGTCTTTCGTCCTTCGTCTTCCGTCTTTACAACCGATACGCCTCGTAACTCCCCTGACAGGGCCAGCCGTTGCAAAAGATCAGGCGTCGCAATGCGGGCAAGTAAATCGCCGCCGAAATGGTGTCCGAATTGTTGAGCGGACGATGACGGCAGAGGGCTGTCTCACCATGATGCGCGGCGATGCGCTTGGCGTACGCGAGGTCAATCGCACCATACGCTTGGTCGAGGAGTGTGCGCGCGGTCGCGTAACGTGCGCGCGTTTCGTCGTACGTTGTGTTGCTCCGAAAAATATTCGCGTCGCGCAGTTCCGCGCTGACAAAATGATTCGTGGCCACGACGATATCTTGCATCGGCGCGATGAAACCGCACGCGCGAAATCCGTTTTCCACGACCATGCCTGCGCCAGCGGCGTCCATCAAAATCAAATTGCCCGCGCCCATACACCGCACGCTTTGCAGATACGCGCGTGCGTCTGCTGTACTCGCGCACTGTTCCAGGATGTTCATCATCAGCGTAAAGCGCGCCAGGCCAGGTCCCAGATCGCGCGACGAGACATGCGTATCGGCAATCGCAAGTCCGCGCTCATTCATCCCCGAACTGTAGACGCCAGGACTGCCTGCGCTCGTCGCGTAGATGTAACGATAGCCCTCGCGCGGCGCGGCATACGCGATGCAACGCATCGGAATATGCGCTTCGTAGAAATCGCGATTCTTGGCGAGGATGGGCGCGCCGTCACGCGTGGCAGAACGCGCCGCTGCCCACACCGTACAACCTTCGGGCTGGGTCCTGGCAAGTGACACGTCTTCCAGGTACGACGCGGCAACGTACTGAAACAAGCGCGCGCGCGGAATCTCGAGCGCGTCAGCGATGCCCTCCAGCATCATCAATGTTGAGCGCGCGCCCGCATCCGCTTCCCACGCGCGTTGCAACTCGTCTAGAATCGTTGTGTTCAAGCCTCCCGCGCGCGTCAACCCCTCCAGGCGCGCGTCCAGCGTCGCCAAAAGCAAAGGACGCAGGTCATTGACCTGCCTCCCGTGTTGCAAACCCATCTGATAATGATCACCGTGCAGGGATAATACTTTCATACGGTCCCACTGTCTTCACTGATACTTCCAACACGCGACACGCTGCTTGCCAACCTGAAAGAACGGCGGCGTCTCGTTATCGCAAATCGAACCGATACGCGCGAAACAACGTGGATGAAAGCGACAACCGCTCGGCGGATTGATAGGACTGGGCACGGTGCCTGGCAAAATGATACGTTGCCGCCGTCGCGCTTTATCGAGTGAAGGAATAGCGGTGAGGAGCGCTTGTGTGTATGGATGGAGTGGTTGCGCGTACAAATCATCGGTAGGACCTTCCTCGACGATACGCCCCAGGTACATCACGGCGACCCGATTACTGATGTGGTAAATCAGACTCAAATCGTGAGCAATGAACAGGTACGTCAGATGATATTCTTCTTGCAACTCTTGCATCAGATTAATCACCTGGGCTTGAATCGAAACATCCAGCGAAGAGACCGGTTCGTCGGCAACAATGAACTGGGGCTGCATTGCCAGTGCGCGCGCAATGCCGATACGTTGGCGCTGTCCGCCTGAAAATTGATGCGGATACTGATCGAGATTGCGCGGGTGCAAGCCGACCCGGCGCAACAACTGGACAACGATTTCTTCGCGTACGCTCACATCGTTGATACCACGATTCTTGAGCGGTGTCGAAATGATTTCACGAATCGTCTTGCGCGGATTGAGCGACGAGTACGGATTCTGGAAAATCACTTGCGCCACACGATAAAATCCCAGACGTCCAATCGGCGTCGCTTTGTCCATGCCTGGTTCCAGCCAGGCTTCGCGCAACGAACGCCCCTTGAAAAGAATTTCCCCTTCGGTCGGCTTATCCAGCCGACTGATCAGCCGCCCCAATGTCGTCTTACCGCAGCCACTCTCACCGACCAGTCCTAGCGTCTCCCCTTGCCAGATTTTCAAACTCACTCCATCTACGGCATGGACCACCAGCACTTGGGCGCGCGCCAGCACGCGTGCCAGAAGGCTGGGACGAATCGTGAAATAGCGTTTAAGATTACGCGTTTCGATGAGAGGAGTATCGTCGAGATTCACTTGACTCCTCCCGATGCTTGGACCCGCATACAGCGAACGTGATGCCCTGGCGCGACCTCCAACAAAGGCACGCGCTCTTTTTGACAAAGTGGTTCCACCAAACTACAGCGCTCTGCAAACGCGCATCCCGGCGGTACCGCGGCGAGATCGGGGACATTGCCCGGGATGGGTTCGATACGTGTACGTTGCGCAGCGATGCGCGGGATGCACGTCAACAGGCCGCGCGTGTAGGGATGCTGCGGCGATTCGATCACTTGTTCAGTCGTACCAATTTCGACAATGCGCCCCGCGTACATCACCGCAATCCGTTGACAAAATTCCGCCGCGAGGTCGAGATTGTGCGTGACCAATATAATGGCCGTGCCGTGTTCTTGATTGATACGGCGCATCAAGTCTATAATTTGCGCTTGAATCGTTACATCCAGCGACGTGGTCGGTTCATCCGCCAGTAAAATCTTGGGTTCGCATGCCAGCGCGATCGCGATGAGCGCGCGCTGTTGCATTCCCCCGCTGAACTGATGTGGATAATCACGATAGCGATCCATCGGCGATGAGATACCGACTTCGGACATCAATTGCAGCACACGTTCTTTTTCACTCAAATGATTGCGCGCGACGCGATGAATACGCAACGATTCGCGAATCTGTTCCCCCACAGGAAAGGCAGGATTGAGCGAGGTCAAGGGGTCTTGAAATACAATCGCAATCTCCTTGCCACGCACTCGGCGCATTTCACGATTCGACAATTTGAGCAAATCGCGACCTTGAAACAAAATCTGTCCAGACGCGATGCGCCCCGGGGCGGAAATTAGACGCAAAATCGAGAGCATCGTTACACTTTTGCCACACCCGGACTCGCCAACGACGCCGAGAATTTCGCCACTCTGTAAACTCAAACTCACGTCATCAACGGCATACACGAGCCCGCGCCGTGTCGGAAACACCGTCGTCAAGTTCTTTAGTTCTAGGAGAGGAGTGTCTGTCATTGGTCGGTGTTCAGTGTTCAGTGTTCAGTATTCAGTGTTCAGTGTTCGGTTGACGGATTACTGGATACTGGATACTGAATACTGAATACTGGATACTATTCGATCTTCAACCGTGGATCCAAAATATCGCGCAAACCTTCGCCAAAGATGTTGATAGACATTGCCAGTAAGAGCAGTGCAATGCCCGGAAAAGTGGACATCCACCACGCCGTCATCAAATAGTTACGCCCACTTGCAACCATAGACCCCCATGCGGGGGTGGGCGGTTGAATACCCAAACCCAGAAAACTCAACGTGGCTTCGGTAATAATCATCGAGCCCAGGCGTAATGTACCGAGCACAAAAACCGATTGAAAAACGTTCGGTAGAATCTCGGAAACAATAATCGCCAGATCGCTTTGACCGGTCACGCGCGCGCCGTCCACATACTCTTTGGTACATTCGGCAAGCACTTCGCCGCGCACCAACCGATAGAACTCGACCCAGCCCTTGAAGGCAAGTGCCGCAATGAGGTTGATAAACCCTGGTCCCAAGAATGCCATTACTCCAATCGCAAAGACGAGAAAAGGAAAAGCGAGCAAGAGGTCCGCAAAACGCGAGAGGATTTCGTCCAGCCAGCCACGATAGTATCCCGCCAGTGCCCCTAACGCGGTGCCGACCACGACAGAAATCCCCACACTCAACAAACCTACTGCCATCGAGACGCGCGTGCCGTAGATGATACGAGTGAGTAGATCACGTCCCTGATCATCGGTACCGAGAGGATACTGCCATGTTCCCCCTTCCCACACTGGCGGCTCGAACCGTAGCAACAATGTACCGCGTGTCGGGTCGTGAACGGTGATGTAATCCGCCAAGAGTGCAGCGAGAATGAACAGCATAAGCACAACACCGCCCAAGAGGACAAAGGGACGCTGCCATAATTCGTATCCTAATTCAGCCAGCGCGCGCCACCACAATCGCAGACGAATGCGCAGTGGGTAATCCCAGTGACGAAGAACGCGAGCAGGTACCTGTACACTCATTGCCACTCCGGAATTGCAGATTGTAGATTTCAGATTGCAGATTGTAATACAAACGCGCGGTAACCATCTAAAATCTGCGATGTTAAATCTGAAATCTCACAGTGTAATTTTTGGATTCAAATACGTGTACAAAATGTCTACCACAAGATTCGTCAAAACAAAGGTAATGGCGTACAGCATCACCGCGCCTTGAATGAGTGGGAAATCGCGATTAAAGATTGCTTCCACCACCAGGCGCCCCAGGCCAGGCCAGCCAAACACTGTTTCGACAACCATATTACCGCTCAACAACACCCCTACCTGCAAACCCACCACCGTCACAGTCGGAATGAGCGCGTTGCGCAGCGCGTGCTTCATCACCACATCCCACTCGCTTGCTCCTTTGGCGCGCGCGAGTTTGATGTAATCACTCCGTAGGACCTCCAGCATACTCGACCGCAAGACACGCGCGATCACTGCCGCTACTGCTAACCCCAGGGTGATGGAAGGTAACAACAAATGTCTCACGCTGTTTTCGAGCGCGCGCCAATTGCCGGTGAGTAAACTATCCAGCACATAAAATCCTGTTATCTCTTGTAAGGGGATGCCATAACTGAGGCGACCCTGTACAGGCAGCCACTGTAAACGCACAGCAAAAAAGAGAATGAGAATGATGCCCAGCCAGAACCCCGGCATCGAAATTCCCAGAAACGCGCCCGCCATACTGAGCCGATCCAGCATAGAATTCTGCCTGACCGCTGACAAGACTCCAATCGGCAAAGCAACGAGCAGACTGATGAGCAACGAGCCAACGGTTAACTCAATCGTGGCGGGCAGCCGTTCCATCAACAGATCCGTCACGGGACGATTACGAATGTACGAGTAGCCCAAATTACCGCGCACGGCATCCGTCAAAAAATACCATAATTGAATCTCCAGCGGCTTGTCGAGATGAAATTGCTGACGCAATTCCTCGATCTCGCGCTGCGACACGGTACCGCCGCGACCGAGCATAATATCCACCGGGTCGCCGGGGGTGAGGCGAATAAAGAAAAAGACGACAATCGCCACGGCGAACATTATCGGAATGGTGGCTAAAACCCGCTCGAGAATCTTGATGGCTTTCATAGGTTTACCCAACGAGCCAATGTGCCAATTGACCAATGCGCCAAATTTTAAAGTCACGTTGGGCACATTGGCGCATTGGCACATCGGCTCATGGTCTTTCACTTGACACACACATCGTGCAGATTCACTCGACTATCAGAGGCAGGTTGCCAGTTCTGCACGCGCGCCAGCGCGGCTTCGATGGCTTCAGGTAGAACGAGGAAGACGGCGGGGGCTTCATCGTAGATCAGTTTTTGGGCTTCATAGTAGATGGCTTTGCGTTTGGCCACATCGTTCTCCGTTTCGCCGTCGCGAATCAATTTGTCCACGCGTGCATTGGCATAGCCGGAAAAGTTACCGCGCCCATAGGTCGAGCCTTCTTTGTACGAGTGCCATTTGGCTTCCATATGCCCGACGGGATCGAACGCGGAATCACCCCAGTCCCCTACAAAGGCTTGCCGTTCGCCGGCCAGCAGTTTGGGCCGTAAGACACTATACTCCCAAATCCGCACCGTCGCGTCAATACCAATATCGCGGAACATTGACGCGAGGGCTTCTGCCAGCGAGCGCGTGACTTCTTGCGTATCAATGACAAAACTGAACGGCTTGCCATCTTTCACCAGCATCTTGTCGGGACCCGGCACCCAGCCTGCCTCTTTCAGCAAGGCGAGAGCTTTGGTTTTGTCGTAGGGATACGGCTTGAGGTTCGGATCCGCAAAGTTGTTGGTAGGCATCAGAGGACCACCCAGCGGTTTGGCGAGTCCGTTGTACACTTTTTTGACGAGGAGGTCTTTGTCCACCGCATAGTTCAATGCCTGACGCACCCGGACATCGTTAAACGGTGCTTGATTGACATTCATCTCCATCCAGAGTGGACGCGTACCAGGGACCGTCTTGACCTGAATGCCGGGCACTTTTTTCAGTGTATCTACCAATTCGGCGGGGACTTCGGTGATGATGTCCACTTCACCCGCGAGCAATGCCGCCACGCGCGTGGAGGTCTCGGGAATGACGCGGAAGACGGCTTTCGCCACACACGCCTTGCCCACCGGAGCCAGTGTGGGGGCACCACCGTAGTAAGCATCAAAGCGCTCCAGTACCACTTCTTCCAGGCCCGTCTTGGCAGAGACGAACTTGAAAGGTCCTGTGCCCATCGGCTTTTCGATCAAGCCCTTGGTGCCCACTTTTTCGACATACGCTTTGGAGACGATTTGATGATGCACAATCATCTGCAGAGCGGGGGGCCAGGGCGCGGTGAATTTCATCACAACGGTATAGTCGTCCTTCTTCTCAATGGCGGTGAGTGGTTCAATCAAACCCTTGCGCGCAGCGGTATGTGGCTGAGGGTATTCAATGGCATTAGGTTTGATGGTGCGCTCAAAGGTAAAGACCACATCGTCGGCTTTCATTTCCGTTCCATCGTGGAACTTGACCCCTTTGCGCAATTTAAACTCTAGCGTCTTTTCATCCAACCACCTGTACGATTCGGCAATCTCCAGATGGACACCGCTCGTGGTGTCACGCGTGACCAGGCCATCGTACATATTGCGGATGACGGTTTCCGCTTCGCGATGGCGATGATCGTTGGGGTCCAGCGCGGCGGGCGCGCGTGCCAGTGCAACAATCAACGCATCGCGTCCCGGAACAGGCGTCGGCGGGACAACAACGGTGCGTTCAGCAACGACAGTTTTTTCAACGATTTTCTCGACGGGCTTTTCGACGACAACGGTCTTTTCGACAACTTGCGGTGTCGGGGCTGCACACGCGGCAAGCCAGATCGCCAACGCCAGAACACTCGTGAGAATCACGTGTACTCGATTCATACAGTTCCTCCTTCCTCACTTAAACAATGATTATCCCGGTGAATGTCTATCGTCGTCTCGACATCACATCCCCCCTTTCCATTGTTAGGTGATTTGGTGATTGGGTGATTTGGTGATTTGGTGATTCGGTGACCCAGAGTTTCCTTCAATCACCCCAGCACCAATTTCTTCACTCCTGCAATATCCAGCCCTTCGATTCCCATATTCTTGGCGTTTCTTCCTTCACTCCAAAAATCGCGTCCCAGTAATGCGCAGGCAACGTTCGCCAATCCTTCGCACGCGGGCATTGGCACATTGGCGATGCGTCCCAGCGCGACCATTGGCACGAGTCCCGTAGGCACATCTTCCCAGAGATAACGAGTATCAAGTGAACTTGGCGCAGCGATGCCGCGATACGCCGCGTTGCTCTGGATGCGTTCGTACAGCGTGTTGCCGGTGATGCCGTCGTAACTGCGCGCCAGCCACTCGCTGGCCGATTGTGCGCGCACGCCGAACGCGCGCGCGACCGCGAGTCGTTCGGCATCCATCACCTCAATCACGCGCGCGATGCTGGGCGTCATATCGCGATAGAACTCGAACGGCACGCCGGACTCGATGCGCCCCACACTGAGAATCGTCGTCGGCGGATGAAACATTGCGCCGATATTATCCAAGCCGGTTTCGAGCACATCGTTCGCCGCGACGAACTGCGGATAGAGCGGCTGAAGGCGTTCGAGAACATACGCGGTATCGCGCGCGGGCAGTGCAGCCAGCGTGACCGCGTGCTTGACCATCGTGATGCGCACGCGTGCAGGCGCGGAAATGCGGCACGTGTAGAGGAGCGTCTGCGCTTCGGCAACGAACACGCGCGCAGTGACACCGCGCTGGCGCAAGACGTTGCGAAATTCCAATGCGCCACCCGTGCGACCGGGATTGAGGAGAATGACTTGATCGTCGCGCAAATGCGGCGCGCACACCTCCGCCATAAACGCGTGCGCGTTCGCGGGAACGACGACGAACAGGAAATCCGCGTCCGTCACAACCGCTGCAATGTCCGTCGTAACCAGTTCAAGCGCGCCAAAGCCCTCGATGACACCTTCGCATGTAACGCCGCGCGCACTTTGCAGTGCAATGATTTCGTTTTCAAATTTGTTGTAGAGCCGCACCGGATACCCGCGCAGCGCCAGATCCCCCGCAAACGCGTGCGCGCCGTTCCCCGCCCCCAGAATCGCAATAGATGACTTCATTTTTGGCTCATTGGTTCATTGGCACATTGGCTCATTGACGAATTGGCACTTCGAGCCGCACCAACTCGCGTTTCATCACGCGCAGGGCTTTTTCGGGATCCACACGCCCGTACAACCCGCCCAGAATGCTCACGAGGTACTGTGCATCGAGCAACACCGCGCCATTCGGACGCAAGATGTGCGGCTCGTCGGGATTGTAGAGCACACCTTGCGCGATTAGCGCAAGATCGTCAAGGTATCCCGGCGCGCGCTCCTGGCATTTGTGATACACCGTCCCGCCGATGATCAATACCGTAACGGGCTGGTTCAAAAAGTTGACGCCATACTGCAAAAAGTACGTCTCGGTTTCTTCCACATAGCCGACGTGTTTACGCGTCGCAGTCGCGAGAATCTCGCGCGCGAGCCATGAACGTGCCGTGTTCTCTAACGCCGTCTTGGGCACAGTATGGGGATGTTCTGCAATCCACGCGAGATAACGATCCAAATCTACCTGGACACGTCCATTGCGACTGAAAAGAAATTGTCCAAATTGATCCTCGCGGCGCGGGACAAAGTCGTTGGGGAAACGACGCGCGAGAAATTCGCTCAACTCGTCTTGCATCACCCCACTCTGGAATCGTTCCAGTTCCTTAAGGTTGACGGCATTGTAACTCAAGCCGTACTTGCCTTCCACACGGCGATACGCAAGGGGCGTATTCGGCGTCTTGAGAATCGTACGCTTGAGACGCCTGGTGGTATCCGATCCTTCGTAGACGAACAGCGGATTGTCCTTGACGTTGGAGAAAAAGTCCGTCGTCGCGCCACCAATATCGAGCGCGAGAATGTTGCCGATGCCTTCTTCGTTGCCGTACCCGCGCGCGAGCAGGTTGATGCCACGAAACGCCGCGCGCGGCGTCGGGATGAACGGTGCGTCCATATACTCTTCGACCACATCAAACCCTTTGCCGCGAATGATGACGGTCTGGAAGAGTTCACGAATCGTCTCGTTGACGACTTCGATTTGAAAACGATTCACTTCGGGCATCACATTCGCGGTCACGCGAATGTCCACGTGATTGGCACGGAAAATGTTTTCGATTTGCTCGCGAATGTCCTGATTGCCGGCGTAAATCACAGGCACGCCGTACTGCGCGTAGGTGGCATAGCGCGCGTTCTCGGCAAGGAGACGCGCGTTGTGCAGTTGCGTCTCCGTATCGCCACCGTCATCCGTACCGCCAGCAATCAAGATGATTTCGGGTTGGTCTCGGGTGTAAATCGCGCGCGCTTGTTCAGGCGTCAGTTTGCCGGCGTAACTCGCGAGCAGTTTCGCGCCCGCGGTGAGCGCGGCGAGATCGGCAGCAAAGCCCGATTCCTCTTCGGTCAGCGCAACAGTGACCATCTTTAGACCGCCTTTTGCACTCGAGCAGGGGAGGCGTACATCGAACTGACGCATCGCCTCGTCAAGCGGTTTCCAATCGCCGCGTTCTTTGCACGCCTCAAGTACACCCAGGCCATTCGCCAGGCCGATGCGAATATCGTCCACGGTGGTGGGCACATAACGTAACCGGAATTGTTCACTCTTGGCATCGAACAAGCCAACTTTGGTGTACGTTGAACCGAAATCCACAACAAGCGCACGCCTGGTTTGCAACTTGAGTTGCGCGATGTTCTTGCCACGAATGGTGACTTCTTGATCCTCTTCTTCCTCAGCGGCTTCAGTTTCCGTGATAAACGATTCATCAGCAGCGACCGAAACCGTCTTGTCAAAATACCAGGGGAAGCGCTGGCGCACCAAATCCACGCGTTGAATTTCGTCTTTGACCGGAATGCCATCCCAGGAAATTACGCGACAGGTGCCACCAATCACTTTGGTCTTACAGCGGCTGACCATCTCGTACTTTTTATCAGTGACGGTCAGATGCGGCGCCTGGTACAAGCCGATTTGCAAACCGAGTTCCAGCGCGTCGGGACTGATGACGCCACACGTCCCCGTAACATAATGCTCTTCGTTCGCAAACGACAGGAGCATCGTCTCATAGTTGCGTTCTTTATCTTCACTCGGCTCTTTAGCCCAGTCAAAAAAGTTAGCCACTGTGACAGGACCGTCATAGCCACCCAGCAACGCGCCATGCAGAACGTTGTACATCGCGTTGCGTTTCAACTCAGCGATGCGTTGCCGCACCCAGGGATCTGCCCAGATGTTCGGCACATGTCCCTTGACAAAATCCCAGCACACCTGCTTGGTGATTTGACACGACTCGATGATGTCTTCGGCTTTGGCTTCGTGATGCGCTTCCGAGTGCGTGACGACATGCAGAATGTCCGGTTCGAGGTACAGTTGCGTGTAAATGCCAAACGCAAGATGTCCTTTGGCTTGATGCAAATCAGGTGGAAAACTGGGCAGTCCCGAACGTGTTTGCCTGATGATATAAAAATCATAATGACGCGTGAGCGGCTCGATAAGTTCGTAGGCCGCTTTCATCTTGGCGAGATCGTCGAGCGCGGAAATTTCGGGCGGTAACTCGAACATCATTTGCATCACGTAATGCTTGATACCGAGTTTGAGCGCCATCAGACCGACGAGGACGTGATCCGTCACCTGCATATCGTCACTGGCGTAACGCAAACCCCACTGATGGGGATCATTGATTTCGCACGGCTTGCCCACGCTCGCCCAGTAGCGAATCAAGTCATAGTGTTCGCGGAACGAGTCATGAATCGAAATAGGACCGCGCCCATCCAGTTGATTGTAGAAGAAAATCGGTACGGCGGGGAAACAGATGTTAAGGTACTTTTCCCACAGTTTGGCGAGTTCCAGCAACTCGTCCGTGCCGCTGTAGATGCGCGTCATCGGATAGTTACCGCGTTGTGTGGCGGCTTTGAGGCGTTTCAAATCTTCGATAGTGCGAATCGGTGCGCCACCTTGCCCCGCGAGATATTTGCTGGGGTCTTCTTCACCGCGAATGAATTTGGCAAGCAGTTCTTGCGAGGTTTGATCGGGTGCCAGCGAAACAATTTCGAGGGCACCGGCGTCCGCCAATTTTTCGATGCCTTCCACGGTTGGCTCAATCGTTTCTGCCGCAATGCCGATATGGGCGCGAATGATCGGACGATTCTCACGTTCGCGGACTTGCTGGATGCGTTCAACCAGATAATCCGACCAACGAACCAAAGTTTCCTGACGCTGAACCGGCTCACGTCGCGCAAAGCGTTCCAGCTCCTCCATCGTGATGTAATCGTCCGCGATGACTTCAAAGAAATGATAAAACTCGGGTTTGTTGCTGTACTCTTGATTGATTTGTTCGAGGTCGTAATGACGTTCTTCGGGCGGCGTGAACGGGTCGGGTTCAACGGGAACACCGGTCATCGAGCGGACAAGATTGGCAGCGGGACGTAAACCGCCAAAACAATAGCGAATGCCCGAATCTTTCGGATGCAAGCCGTGTTGGGTTGCCAGCGTGACGAATTCACTGATCAGTTTGTCCACGTGCAAATCACCGAGGCGCATCGAAATGCCCACGACCTCGGGACGCGCTTCACGAATCTTGTTGATCACTTCGGGAATGGGCACGGCCGGACCCAGTTTGACCGAGATGTATCCCAGTCCCATATCTTGCATCCAATCGGCAAAATTTTCGACGCCCAGATTATGGACGCACTTGCCAATGGCACCAACCATCACGCGACGTTTTTTGCGAGTTTCCGTACTGTCCATATCCATCCTTTGATGAGCGATGACCAATGACCGACGACCAACACTTGCCTCGGTCAAAGGTCAGTGGTCTATAGTCGTAGATTATTCCAACACCACCTTGCCACGCCGATACGCGGCGTCAATTTTACGGAGCGCGTGCGCGGTTTGTTTAGGACGCGTAAACGCTAAAGCGGCAATGAACGCATTGATCAACGCGATGACACTGGTCAGTGAAAGAGAGTGTGCTGCACCCGTCGTGGCAATCTGGAACGCGAAATTAGCATGCTGCGCGATGGGCGCCACCAGACTATCCGTGATCGCGATGCGTGTCGCACCAACGCGTTGGGCATGTTCCATCACGGTGACTGTATCAGCCACATAACGCCAAACGCTGATGCCGATGAGCACGCTGGAGGATTTCAGGCGCACCAGTTCCAGCGCGAGGGGGATGCCACCGTTGAGTACCACGCGCACGTCAAATCCCATCACATTGAGAGAATGCGCCAGATACAACGCCGGACCTGCCGAGAGTCCACCCGCCACGACGAGAATGTGACTGGCTCTGGCTGTCACGCGCACGGCTGACCAAAAACGATCTGGATCGAGTTTGGCGAGTGTATCGTTCAGGTTTTGTGCGTCGAGTTCAAAGACACGCTGAAGGACATTGTTCGCACGCAGACCACCGCGCTTGCGTTCGATCTGTTGGACTTTGTGGACGTAGGTGGGCAGGTTAGCACGTACAGCGGCTTGAAGTTCGGGGTAACCGTCGTAACCCAGCGCCTGGCAAAAGCGGACGACCGTGGCATTGCTGACTCCCACTTGCTTGCCCAATTCGACAGCGGAGGCAAAAGCAACGAAGAGAGCATTGTCAAGGATCAGACGCGCCAGTTTCTGGTGTGCCTGACTCAGAGTGGGAAAGATAGCCGTGATGCGATCTTCAGGTGACGCAGCATTGCTCATCGGCAGCATAATCCTCGACGTGCAAACTCTCCTGTCATTGATTATACCACAAATCACAGAAAAATGCAATAGTTGTTACAAAAATTATTTTAGATGAAACACTCATTACACCCCCAGCAAGAGGCATCACACCATCCCCTTATGGGGAGAGGGTATAACGGGCCATAAAACATTTTCGGGGCGAGATACACTCTCGCCCCGAAAATCTTTCAGACGCTTCTGGCACGCCGCAGCGTTGCCTGACATTCTAACTGAGGTGTCTGAGTATAGCGCGCGGCTTTGAGGTCTGCACGCACACGCTTGAGCAGTTGCGCGCGCGTGAGTTGGTTCCGGGTGTCACGCACATTCTTGCAGTAAAAGTACGTGAACGCGCCCTGCCACTTGTTCTCGATCTGCGCATCCGCACTCGTTTGATCGGCGCGACAGCCCGCCCACAAAATGTGTTGTGGCGTTTTCTTTGTGCCAAACGATCGGTAAAAACCACGCGACGCGCGCCCTTCGATCAACTCGAACGACCGCAACGACGGCAGTGGTATAAAGCGCGGTTGACGATCGAGTAGAAAATCCACCGCGCGTAAACCGGTGCCACTGTGGCACGTATCGAGATAGACTTCGAGCAAGACATGGCGCGGCAGTTGCGTAAAGAGCGCGTGCAGTTCATCGTCCAGAATGATGCGCTCGGGGTCCCAGTGATCGCCAGCGATAGCGAGGTCGTACGGGCAGAACGCTTCATCGTACTTGTCCGGTTCGTCGCCGCTGGTATCCGGTGACTGGGTACCGTGCGAGGAAAATGAAAAGACCAGATAGTCGAATTTGCCGGCTTGTGCACCACGCACCATCCTCGTCAGATGCTCGATGATGTTGGCTTTGGTCGCATCGGAATCTGTCAGGGTGATAATATCGCGACGCGTAAAGCCAAAGAAATCGGTCAACAACGCTGCCATATTGCGCACATCGTTGACGCAACCGCGCAGCGCATAGCGCGGAAAATTCTTGAAACGGTTGATACCCACACATAAAGCCTGGCGTGCCATTGTTCCTCCTGTGAAATAAGTTTGCAAAAGTCTTTTCCGCCATCGGAAGGTTACGGTGCTTGTTATTGCGCTATCGTTATACGGGCGAAAAATCTTTTGCCTCTACGGGAACGTCCCCTCTCATCCCCCTGCCCCCTGCTCTTCCCGCTTTGCGGGGAGAGCAGGGGGAGATGGGAGGAGGGTGTGTGGGGGCGGCGAAGCGCCCGCACACACCCCTCTTCCCTTGTTTCCCCCTCCCCACGCCGCAGAGCGGCGTGGAGAGGGGGCGAGGGGGTGGGGCTATTTCGCGATGGATAGGACGGCTGAGTAATTATCTGGCGAAAAATCTTTCGCCCCAACTAAGCGGAAAAAACTTTTGCATGGTTACTTAGAATCACAGCAATTCCTGCCACCAGCACCAGCGTCACCGCCACTCCTCCTTCCGGTCCAAACGCACCGCCCGTCAACCAATCGGGACCGTGCGTGGTCAGATCAAGCAGGGTGACTCCTGTCGTTTCGCTCCCACTGACAGCAAAGCCAAAGAGATTGCCCTGACTCCAATTCCAGACCGAATGAAAGGCGCAAATTCCCCACAGCGATCCTTCGCGCAAGGCATACAGCGAGGCAAAAAGTGCATAGAGAAAGAGATTGACCAAAGCCAGCGCGCTGAGATGGGGATTGAGTCCATGCATCACAGTAAAAAATAACGCGGAGAGAAAAATGCCCAGCGCCGGCGTATAGCGCACGCCCAGCACAGACATCATCCAGCCGCGCGCGAGAATTTCCTCCGCTGCGCCCTGAACAATCCAGCCGACAAAAACGACGAGCACACCCACCAGCACGATCAAACCCTGCGCCAAGATATTGCCCGTGAGCGATACACTGCCCGTCAGCGCCAGCAAGAGAACGACACTCGCAAACATACCCAGCCCCACGAACAGACCACGTCCGTAGCGTAGCAGCGCGCCGGCGCGCTCAAAACCGAGTGTAAAGAACGGACGCTGCTCGTAGAACTGTACCCACAACCAGACCAGAAAGATTACGCCACCAAAAGCCAGCGTCAAGAGCAAAGTTTGCTCAAACCCCACCAGGAGAACCGACGACATTGCGTCACTGCCGCTCCATTCGAACACAATACCGATGACGAGGAACAGCAGCACACCCACTATTGCCGCAAGCAAAAGCATCCCCGCACTCAGCGGCAGAATCGCCCACCAGGGCGTTAAACGTTTCGCCGTTCGAGTGAGGTGAAAGAGACGACTCGCCTCAATCCAGTTGAACATTTGACTCCTTCACCGAGTACACCATCACGCTGGCACAAACACAACGTGGGTTTTCTTTGCCTCACCTTCACCTCGTTCGACAAACTGGACACGCAGCGGCATTCCGATTTTGATTTGTTCTGGACGTGTGACATCCACATTCAGAATTTGCGCGCTGATTTTGGGACCCTCCACCAACTCTACAATGCCGACACAGTAGGGATTCTGCCGACTGTATCCTGCCGCGCTCATTGCCGATGTGCCCACATACACAATCGTAAAGGCGACCAGTTTGCCCTGCCCCGCGAGTTCGACCCATTCCATATCATCGCACAACGTTTCTGGTGCGATGGGACGCGGTGGAAAGTAGATACGTCCATCGCGGCGGCAGCGCGTCCCCATCAACTTGTGCTCTGCCAGAAATTTGCTGTACACAGCATAGGTGAATTCGTTTTCCCACATTCTCTCATCTCCGCTCGAAAATGTGCACCACACACGTTTGACCCGAACCGCCCAGATTGTGCGTCAAGCCCAGACGAATATCGCCCGGCAATTGACGCGCGCCGGCACTACCACGCAACTGTTTCCAGATTTCGATGACCTGCGCCACACCTGTCGCGCCCACAGGATGCCCTTTGGCTTTCAACCCACCCGAGGGATTGATCGGACGTGAACCGGTGCGCGCCGTGTCGCCCACTTGTGCCGCGCGCCCGCCGTGTCCAGGCGCAAACAAGCCCAAATCCTCCGTCGCAATGATTTCCGCAATCGTAAAGCAATCATGCACCTCTGCCACTTGAATATCGGTGGGCTGGACACCCGCCATCGCATACGCCTGTTGTGCCGCCAGACGCGCTACAGGCAAAGTCGTCAAATCACGGCGATCCGATAACCCACCATCGCTCGCCTGACCACTACCGATGATGTACACCGGCACATCAGTGAATCGTCGCGCAATATCTTCGCGCACCAGCAACACCGCCGAGGCACCGTCCGATACCGGCGAACAATCGAATAAACGCAGGGGCCAGGCAATCAATGGATTGACGCGGTCATCGTGCAAAAATTCCATTTCATCTTTCCAATCAGGAACAGGCAACCCTTTTTTCGCCGCGCTCGCGCGACGCGCTTGCATAATATCCGCAATGCGTTGACCAAATTGCGCCTTGTCATTCAGCGCGCCATTCTCGTGATTCTTGATTCCAACGCGCATCAGCGTTTCTGGCGTAGCATCGTAACGATGCATATACGCGGTCGCCATCGCAGCAAAATAGCCCGGAAAGGTGAATCCTGCTGGAATCTCGTACAACGTATCACCAGCCGTCGTCAACGCATCGGTCACTTTTTCGATGGGCAGCGCGGTCATTTTCTCGATACCACCGACCAGCACAATGTCGTACAGACCAGAGGCAATCGCCAGAATGCCCTGGCGTAATGCCACACCGCTACTCGCGCACGCGTCTTCGACGCGCGTAGCGGGACGTGGCGCCAACCCTACCCAACTGGTCATCAGAGGCGCAGTGTGGCTTTGTCCTTCGAACAAATCGCTGCTCGCGTTGCCGATATAAATCGCTTCGATCTCTTTGGGGTCCAGCCCCTTGTCCATCGAGGCGCATAATTCGCGAAATGCCTCCACGAACAGGTCTCGCGTCGTCTTATCGGGAAACGCGCCAAAGCGAGACATTCCGGCGCCCACCACCGCCACACCGCGACCCAATTTGCGATTCGTCATACCGCCTCCTTCGTATCGTTAATCAGTAAACATCGCGCCCGCGCGTCTGCATCGTGCCACCAGAAAACGCGCATCGCACAAGACACGGCAGCGCGCCGTTACGCCAAAGATAACACGCGGCACGCCGTTTGTCAACAGACGATTCGTGAAATGTAAACAAGGTGTTGGTCATACGTGCGTGCGCCCGCCACGACGGACGAAAAGATCCACAAAGGACACGAAGATACACGAAGGTTTTTTTCTTCGTGTTCCTTCGTGACCTTCGTGGACCAACGGATTTTCGGAGACAATCGAATGAATCAAGCCCTCACGCGAGTTGCACAAACGAGACAAAGTCGTACAATCTATCGCAAGAAGGTGGAACACGCCACGCTCACACGCGCGGTATGCTCCGCCGTCACAAGGCATACTTGCGCCTTGCACAACGGCTGGCGTCGCGCGGCGGGAGGTGTCTATGGCAGACAAATTCATCATCGGGATTGATCTGGGAACGTCTAGCGTCAAAGTTGGTGTGTTCTCAGTGTGCGGCGAAGCGTTCGCCTGGGAGAGTGAACCGCTGCCACTCTATCTTTTGCCGAACGGCGGCGCGGAACAAGACCCGCGCGATTGGTGGCACGCGATTCAACGAGCAACCCACCGCTTGCTCGCGCGCGCACCTGTGCCGCGCGAACACATCGTCGCGCTGTGTGCGACCACGACCGGCGCCGGCACCGTGCCGGTAGATCGCGCAGGGCAGTGCCTCGCGCGCGCGATCCTCTGGCTAGACACGCGCGGCGCCGAGTACACGCGGCGCATCGCCGGTGGAATCCTCGCGGGATACAATCCGCTCAAACTCGTGCGCTGGTTGCGCCTCACCGGTGGCGCGCCGTTCCTTTCGGGCAAAGACGGTTTCGGACACCAACTCTACCTCAAACACGAACGCCGCGACATCTATCAGCAAACCTACAAATTTCTCGATGTGGTGGACTATATAGATTGGTGTCTCACCGGAAAATTCGTGACCACTGCCGATGCGGTAGTAACACGCTGGGTCACCGACAATCGCAATCCATCGCGCATCACGTACGACGATACGTTGATTCGCTGGTCGCAGATCGAGCGCGATAAATATCCGGACATTGTTCCGAGTACGCACGTGCTTGGCTCGCTACTGCCGAGCGCTGCCGATGAACTGGGATTGCCGCGCACCGTACAGGTTGTCGCCGGCGCATTCGATATTCCTGCCGCTGCCATCGGTTCGGGCGCGGCAGAAAATTACGCCGCGCATCTGTACATCGGCACCTCGTCGTGGCTGGCAACACATCTGCCGTTCAAGAAAACGGATCTCGCGAGCGCGATGGCATCGCTCCCGTGCGCGCTGTTTGATCGGTTCTTGTTGATTGCGACGCAAGAGATGGCTGGCGGCAATTTGACGTGGCTGCGCGATAACATCTTGTATCGCGATGATGCGCTGGGTGCGCGGCACGCGCCCGATGATTTTTTCATCGCGCTCAACGCGGTCGCCGAGCAAGTGCCGCCTGGCAGTCGCGGCGTCATCTACACGCCGTGGCTCTTTGGCGAGCGCGCGCCGGTGGACGATGGATGGATTCGCGCCGGCTTTCACAACCTATCGTTGCACAACACGCGCGCGGATATGGCGCGCGCGGTGATGGAAGGCGTCGCGTTCAACACACGCTGGTTGCTCGCGCCGTTCGAAAAATTCTGCGGTCGCCGAATGAACCCAATCAATATGGTGGGGGGCGGCGCCAATTCCAACCTCTGGTGTCAGATTCACGCTGACGTGTTGAATCGCACGATTCGCCAGGTCAAAGACCCGGTGCTGGCGAACGCGCGCGGCGCCGCGCTCATCGCCGCGCTTGGCTTGGGCTATCTCCGCGTGGACGAGGTGTCGCGCTGTGTCGCCATTCAAAACGAGTACCACCCCAACCCCGCCAACCGCGCGCTGTACGACCATCTCTTTGCCGAATTTGTAGAACTGTACAAGCAGAATCGAAAAATCCACGAGCGATTGAATCGTCAAGCAATACGCAATACGTAATACGGAGGCGCAATGGACGAATCACCTTTCGCCGATCTGTACGCCGAGTTGGAAAAAGCGCTCAAGCCGTATCACGGCAAAGCGCTGACGTTTGCGAAAATTCCCGAACGCGGTTGCGCGCGCGAAGAGATCTTGCGCGAGATGGAACGCTTGCACGCGCTCGAAGCGGCACGCTGGCAAGCCGGCAAAGTGTCGGGCGCGGTGTATCACGGCGATAGCGCGCATATCGAGTTGATGAACCGCGTCTACGCGCTCCATTCGCAAAGCAATCCGCTCCACGCGGACATCTGGCCCTCGACGACGAAATTCGAAGCGGAGATTGTCGCGATGACCGCGCGAATGCTCAACGCGCCAGAGGGCGCGTGTGGCACGGTCACGTCTGGCGGCACGGAGAGCATTCTGCTCGCGATGAAAACGTATCGCGATTGGGCGCGCGCGACCAAAGCCGTCACCGCGCCCGAAATCATCGCGCCCACCACCGCACACGCCGCGTTCGACAAAGCCGCGCAGTACTTTGGTCTGCGGATGATTCGCATCCCGGTCGGCGCAGATTTTCGCGCGGACGTGGCGGCGACGCGCGCGGCAATCACCGCGAACACGATCGCGCTCATCGGCTCGGCGCCGCCGTTCCCGCACGGCATCATTGACCCCATCGAAGAATTGTCTGAACTCGCGCGCGAGCATCGCATCGGTTTTCACACCGATGCATGCCTCGGCGGGTTCTTGTTGCCGTGGGCGGAGAAACTCGGCTACCCGGTGCCGCCGTTTGACTTTCGGTTGCCCGGCGTCACTTCGATTTCTGCCGATACGCACAAGTACGGTTACGCGCCCAAAGGCACATCGGTCATTTTGTATCGCAATGCCGAGTTGCGCCATTTCCAATATTTCACTTCGACCGATTGGCCCGGTGGTTTGTACTTTTCACCGACAATGGCAGGCAGTCGTCCGGGCGCGCTAAGCGCGGCGTGTTGGGCGGCGCTGGTGACGATGGGCGAAGATGGTTATCTGCGCGCGGCGAAAGCAATTCTGGAAACGGCGGACAAAATCAAAGCGGGCATTCGCGCGATTCCCGAGTTGCAACTCATCGGCGATCCGCTGTTCGTGCTTGCGTTCACTTCCGAGACGCTGGATGTGTTTCAAGTGATGGAGTATCTGGCGCGCAAGGGGTGGAGTTTGAATGGTTTGCATTCGCCGTCGGCGGTGCATTTGTGCGTCACCTTGCGGCACACGCAAGCCGGCGTCGCGGAGCAATTCCTCACCGATTTGCGCGAGGCGGTCGCGTACGTCAAAGAGCATCCCGACGCGCCGGCGGGCGTGGGTCCGATTTACGGAATGGCGTCCGTCGTCGAATTGCGCGGCATGGTGAGCGATCTGCTCAAGATGTATATGGACGTGATGTATCAGGTATGACAGATCCCAGCAAAATTGACACGCATCACAATTCGATTATAATATGAGCAGTGCAGATGCCCCGGTGGCGGAATTGGCATACGCGGCAGTTTGAGGGGCTGTGCCCGTAAGGGCGTGAGAGTTCAAGTCTCTCCCGGGGCATCTTTATCACATTCAGGGAAAAGCAATCCAATGCGCCCGCGCGAAATCGTCGCCACAGGGAAATGGCTCATTGACCACGCGACGATTTTCGTTTTTTGATAGAAAAAAGACCTGCGAGACTCTAAACCTCGCAGGTCTTTTTTTCCTTAGAGCAATCTGGTTTCCATTGCTGCTTACTTGATGATGAACGATAATACAATCAACACCGTGAAGAACAAGCCCGCAAACAGTGCAATGCGTTTCAGATCGCTGTAGATGTGAGTGTAATCAAATGCTAAAGGTGTGACAGCACGCGCACTGGATGGAGAGAGAAGGCGCGCCGGGGATACCTCTTCACGCGCCGAAGCACCATTTTCGACAGCCTCTCGTTCAGGTGTCGGCATAACCGCTACACTTTTGCGCAAAGCCGCGCGTTGTTTCATCTTGCGAGTTTTCCTGGGCATAGTTTATCTCCTGAAAAAATACAACCGCCATTGAGTCGGATGTGCGTCGCCTTTACCGCTTGGCTGCAACGCTACCGCCGACCGCAACAAAATTCGTTCACACGCCTCACTGATTATAAACGAAATACCCTCCTGCGACAAATTCGCACTACTTTTGCACACCGACTTTATCTTGTGTAACCCATCACACCACTACCACCATCCCCTCGCGCGCCAGACGCGTGTTGGGAAACACCGCGCGCGCGTCGTGTTCCAGCTTTTCCAGCATCTCGTCGCTGTGGTCAGGATCGTGGTGGAACAATATCAACTGCTGCACGCGCGCCGTTTGCGCCACGTGAACCGCCATCTGCCAGGTGCTATGCCCCCACCCCTGCCGAGATATCTGCGGGTTGGTGTACTCGGCTTCGGTGTACTGCGCATCGTGAATCAATAACGCGGCGTCACGCGAAAAACGTATCAACCGCTGATCGCCTCCCACATATCCTTCGGTATCCGTTGCATACACAATGACTTTGCCCTGATATTCGATGCGATAGATGTACACACCTTGCGGATGCGCGTACGAACGTAACGTGTGAATCAACACATTGTCCGACGTATGCAATGCCGACGGTAAACGTCCTGTGATAATCTGGGGTTCACGGTGATCTGTTCGCAGCCATACCGTCTCGCCATCGTTCAAATTACGAACCACGCGCACACACGGCAATTGATCGAGCGTGATGGGAAACACCGGGGGCAACATAGCGCGCGCGAGCACCTCGTGCAAATCGTGTTCCAGCGTTTTGGGACCAAACACGTACAGCGTGGTCGTTTGAAAATAGAGCGGCTTGAAAAAGGGAAAGCCCTGGGTGTGGTCGTGATGTGTATGCGTGAACAACAACGTCGCCGTGACTGGATGCTTGTCAGCGCAATGTTGCGTCGCCAACGCTCTCCCCAGCGGAATGATACCGGTCCCCGCATCCAAAATGATTTGATGGCTTGCAGCGCGCACTTCGACACACGGCGTATTACCACCCACGCGCGCCGTCTGTGGACCCGGTGATGGATAACTGCCACGTACTCCCCAGAACGTCACACGCATCTGTTCACTCATTCTTCCTTCGCCTCTAATCCGTTCGCTTCGTCGCGCGCGCGCGGCAAGGTAAAGCGGAACGTACTCCCCTGCCCGATGGCACTCTCTGCCCAAATTCTCCCATCGTGGGCTTCAATAATACTGCGCGAAATTGCCAATCCCAAACCACTCCCACCGACACGTCGTGTGGTTGTGCTATCCACCTGAAAGAAACGTTCGAAGATCTTGTCGAGATATTGCGGCGGAATGCCTTCCCCTTGATCCGATACACTCACCACCACCTTGTCCGCTTCGACTTCACACGCCACGGTGATTTGACCACGCGACGAGTACTTGATTGCATTACCAATCAGATTCATCAACACCTGTCGAATACGCCGCGGGTCAATCAGCACGCGCGGCAACTCGACGGGTAGATCCACAACAAAATAATGGGCTTCGGTACGCATGCGCATCTCATCCACGACCGAACGAATCAAGGGACGCAAAGCGGTCGGCTCTTTGCTAATGCGCAAGGCACCTGCTTCGATCTGCGACATATCCAGCAGATTGTCAATGATTTCGGTCAGCCGATCGGCTTCCTCTTCGATAATGCGCAGAAAATCGCGCTGGGTTTTCTCATCCCACTTGACATCCTGACGCAAGAGTGTCGAAGCAAAACCCTTGATGGATGCCAGCGGAGTTCGTAATTCATGCGAGACGGTCGAGAGCAATTGCAATTTCATCGCCTCGGCGGTACGTTCGCGGGTCACATCACGCCACAAAATTCCTGTACCGAACGCGGTGCCGCTGTCGTCCATCAAACGAAAACAGCGCGCGGCAATGCTGCGCGTCTTGCCTGTCTCACCGGTCAAATACTCCATTTCAATCCAGCGCGCGGGATTCACCTCCGCCAGCGCGGCAGTCAAGTGGGTCTGGGTCATCTTGGGCGTGGTGGTCTGCGCAGCAATCTGTTGAATCACTGCCGACATCGGCTGCCCTAGCGCATGCTCTGCCGTAACCTGCAACAACGTCTCAGCGCAAGTATTCCAGAACACGACACGCTGCGCGCCATCCAACAGCGTCAAACCATCGCCGAGATGACGCAACGCGCTCAGTGCCCACGTGACATCCAACTCCATCTTCATCCCTTTTGCTCTCGCCACCACGATTATACCACAACCTTCCGTATCCGTTCAACCGCAGTCGTATTCTGAAGGCGCGCGTTTGACTTTTCCGCTTGCCGCGTCTATACTCGTGAACAAAAATCCGTCAGGGAATTGTCACTATGAAACTCTCGCGTCATTTTGGAGTCACTTTGCGCGAGGCACCCGCCGGTGCCGAAGCACCCAGCGCGCAATTGCTGATGCGCGCCGGCTACATCCGTCAACTGGGACAGGGGCTGTTCTCCTATCTGCCGCTTGCCCGCCGTTCGCTCACCAAAATCGAAAACATTTTTCGGGAGGAGATGAACGCGATCGGTGGTCAAGAGATGACGATGCCGGTGGTGCATCCCGCAGAAATCTGGCAAGCCACCGGGCGCTGGTACTCGATCGGCGCGGAGATGGCGCGCTTTAAGGATCGCAAAGAGCGTGATCTGGTGCTGGCGATGACGCACGAAGAAGTGGTCGCCGATTTGTGCAAGAGCGAGATTCGCTCGTACAAACAACTCCCGCAACTCGTCTATCACATCCAGACGAAATTTCGTGACGATCCGCGCCCGCGCGCCGGTTTGATTCGCGTGCGCGAGTTTACAATGAAAGATTCCTACTCGCTCGATCTAGACGATGAGGGGCTGGATCGGCAATATCGCGCGCACTATCAGGCGTACTTTAACATTTTCAATCGCTGTGCCGTGCCGGTGATTGCGGTGCGTTCAGATGTGGGGATGATGGGCGGTTCGCTCGCGCACGAGTTTATGTACCTCACACCGGTCGGTGAGGATACGCTGGTGCTGTGTCGTCACTGTGGTTACGCCGCGAATCGGCAGATTGCGCGGATGGCGAAAAAACCTGTCGCCGCAGAACCACTCAAACCCCTCGAAAAAGTTGCGACACCGCATTGCAAAACGATTGAAGACCTCGCGAATTTTCTGGGCGTTCCCAAAAGCAAAACCGCCAAAGCCGTGTTTATGATGGCGGGTCACAAAACCGAAACCGAAACGCGCGAAGAACTGGTCTTTGCAATTATTCGCGGCGATATGGAAGTGAACGAAACAAAACTCGCCAACGCGCTCAAAGCCGATTGGTTGCGCCCAGCCACCGATGAGGAGATTCGCGCGGTCGGCGCAGTGCCCGGTTACGCGTCGCCGATTGGATTGAAGAACATCGTGGTCATTGTGGATGATGTGATCCCTGCCTCACCGAACCTTGTCGCTGGTGCGAACGAGGAAGGCTATCATCTCTTGAACACCAACGTTCCGCGCGATTATATGCCCACCTTCGTTGCGGACATTGCGACAGCGGGCGACGGCGACGCGTGTATCGAATGCGGCAATCCGTTGTACACCTCACGTGGGGTCGAGGTCGGCAACATTTTCAAACTCGGCACGCGTTATTCGGCGGCGGTGGGCGCGACGTATCGGGATGCGGATGGGACGGAGAAACCGATTGTGATGGGGTCGTACGGCATCGGCTCGGGGCGGTTGCTCGCGTGCGTCGCCGAAGAGCATCACGACGAGCACGGCTTGATTATGCCGATGACCGTTGCGCCGTATCAGGTTCACCTCGTTTCGCTGGCGGGTGGCGATGCATCGGTGGACGAAATGGCAGAGCGCATCTATCAGCGTCTCCTCGCGGCGAATATCGAAGTGCTGTACGACGATCGCGCCGAAAGTCCCGGCGTCAAGTTTGCGGATGCCGATTTGATTGGCATACCGATTCGTCTGACGATTGGGGGTAAATCGCTCAAAGCCGGCGGAATCGAGATGAAGCGACGCGACCGCACCGAGAGTATCGTCGTTCCCGAATCCGATTTGATTGCGCGCGTTCAAGCGGAAATCAAAACGCTGCTCGATGAGATTGCCGCGCGAGTCGTTGAGGTGCCATTCCGTTAGCCGATGGGTTTGAGTGTGCCCCGATTCGTGCGAATCGGGGCGTTGTTTCAAGAACGATGAAAGTTCTCACAGTCAGCGATGAAATTGTCCCCGCGTTGCACAGTCCCGCTCTGTTCGAGTATGCGCGCGGTGTCGAAATGATTCTGGCGTGCGGTGACTTACCCGCCGAGTATTTAGAGTATCTCGTTTCGCTACTGAACGTACCGATGTTTTACGTGCTCGGCAACCACGATGACGCGGAACGCCCTCCCGAAGGTGGCGAAAACGTGAATCTGCGCGTGGTGGAAGCCAGGGGCTTGTTGATTGCAGGCTTGGAAGGCGCGCCGCGCTACAACACCAGGCCCCATTTTCAATACACCGAGAATCAAATGCGCGCGCACATTGCCGCACTCATCCCTGCATTGATGGTGAACAAAGCGCGCTATGGTCGCTATCTGGACATTTTGCTCACGCACGCGCCTCCCTACAAAATTCACGATGGCGAAGATTATGCTCATCGAGGATTCAAATCATTTCGCTGGTTCATCGAACACTATCAACCGCGCTATCTGATTCATGGTCACACGCACGTGTACGACAAGCGCGATGAAACGATCACTCAGCACGGCGCGACGACTGTAATCAATACGGTGGGTTATAAAATTCTGGATATTCCTGTGATCACTCCATCTCAGCGTACCCAGAGGAACAAATGAGCAACCTGAGTCAACAAACGATTGCCGATTTCCATCAAGCGCGCCGCAAGGCATTCTGGCGTGACATTCTGACGATGCTTTCGCGACGTCCCAACGAACTCGTCTCTTTTGAGCAAGTCAAACGTTCTCTCAAGACGCTGGGCGAAAGTTATCGTGGCGTGCAAACGGTGCCCCTCGATAAAATCATCGGCACGGCGACACTGCGCTTTCACGACTTTGACCGTGCGTTTCTGCCGACCAGTGATCGCATCCAGGCGCGCTGGCGCAAGGTGGACGAAGCGTGGTACGAAGACATAAAACTGCCGCCCGTGCAATTGTACAAAGTCGGCGACGCGTACTTTGTGCGCGATGGGCATCATCGCATCAGCGTCGCGCGCGAAAAGGGACAAGAGTTCATCGAAGCCGAAGTCATCGAAGTTAAAACGCGCGTCCCCATTACTCCCGATCTCACTGCCGCCGATTTGGAAATCGTGGGCGAGTATGCCGATTTCATCGAAAAGACGCGGCTCGATAAACTGCGCCCCGACCACAACATTCGATTTTCGGAACCGGGCAGTTACGCGCGTTTAATCGAACATATCGCCGTGCATCGTTATTTTCTGGGACAAGAACAACAACGCAAAATTTCCTGGGAAGAAGCTGTCACCAGTTGGTACAATAACGTTTATCTGCCGGTCGTTGAGGCAATTCGTCAGCACAACATCCTGAGCGATTTTCCAAGACGCACCGAGGCGGATCTGTATCTGTGGATTACTGACCATCACTATTTTCTGAATGAACAAGACCAGGCGGTGGATTTGGAACAAGCCGCCATAGATTTTGCCGAACGCTACACTCAGCGTCTGGACAAACGTTTATTGAACGCGGCAAAGCAAGCAGTCACCGAATTTCTGGAAGGCGAAACGCTCAAACCGATGCTCGATCTGTTGATGCCCACTCCTCCCGATGTGACGGAGGTGCGTCGTGTCCCCGAATAAAGCGCGCATCGTCGCGGTCTTTGGCAGTTCGCGCGTCGCATCGTCCAGCGCCGAGTATGCGGAGGCGTACACGCTCGGCAAACTACTCGCGCAACACGGTTTTGTGGTGATGAACGGCGGCTATCAGGGGACGATGGAAGCCTCGGCGCGTGGCGCGCGCGAAGCGGGCGGACACACCATCGGCATGCTCTCGCGCGAGTTTGGCGCGCTCACTCCCAATCCGTACCTCGACGAGACCTGGGTGGCGCCTGATCTCTACACGCGCATCCGCGAGATGCAACGCCGCGCTGATGCGTTCGTCGTGCTGAAAGGGAGTATGGGGACGCTGGCGGAACTTGCGCTGGTGTGGAACTTTGCCAAGATTGATGCGCGGCAACGCAAACCGATTCTGTTGCTCGGCGAAGCATGGGCAAATGTCCTGCGCGCGCTGCGCGAGCATCTGGTCGTGACGCCCGATGAAGTCGAGTTGCTGGAGGTTGTGGAGACGCCAGCACAGGCGATACAGTTGTTAGAAGAACGACTGCGCTGGAAACACGACGGGGCAAGTCAGTGACTTGCGCCGTTTGTTGTTGTGAGAGCATTCGTTAATTCACCCGATGGTGTTGATGGCGAGGACCCGCAGGCGCGAGCCAGCCAGTTCGGGGCGCTGGTAACGGTGCGCCACCAAAGCGACGTCCAGCATCACACTGTAGACCAAAGCCGTGTGTTGGTACGCGGCAATCAACCCACGCCATCGCCCACTCTCCAACCCAAAATAGCGTTTTGCCCAAGCAAAGTGGCGCTCAATGAT
>DAOTYB010000168.1:0-15121 GCA_034435315.1 Anaerolineae bacterium
CTCCCCACGCCGCTCTGCGGCGTGGGGAGGGGGCGAGGAGGTAGGGCTTTTCGCGATGGACGGCACGGCTGAGTAATTACGATTGGAGATTTCGGGGCAAACTTGAAACGTGAAACCTCAGACCTGAAACCTTACACCTGAAACCCGAAACCTGAAACCTGAAACTATGAATGTCAACTCTTACATCCTTCTCAGCGCAATTTTGTTCAGCATTGGTGCGATTGGTATGCTGGTGCGGCGCAATCCGCTGATTATGTTTATGAGCATCGAATTGATGTTGAATGCCGCTAGTCTTGCCTTTGTGGCATTTTCATCCTATTTACAAAAAATCGAGGGTCAGGTCTTTGTTTTTCTGATTCTTGCGGTCGCTGCTGCCGAAGTTGCAGTGGGCCTGGCGATCATCGTGGCGCTGTTTCGCACGCGGCAAACCGTCAACGTGGATGAGGCGAACGTGCTCAAAGGATAGTTTATGGATCATAATACGCAGGTTGCGAACAAAGCGTTTCGCGCGTTTTTGCTGGGTATCGAAGATGTCCTAGGAAAACACGGCGTCGAGGCGGTGTTGCATCGCGCGAACTTGCCGCAGTACATCAACAACTATCCGCCCAGCACGATGGAACGCAGCGGTCATTCGATTCGCTACTTTAGTCAGATCGCGCAGGCGATGTATGACGTTTACGGCGCGCGCGGTTCGCGCGCGATTATGCAACGCGTGGGGCGCAGCCAGGCGGAAATCGGCTTGCAGGAAAATGCTGCGCTGGTCGCGCTGGCGCGGTTGGGGATGAAACTTTTGCCACTGCGGCAACAGGTGAAACTTGCGTTGGAAGCTGCCGCCAAAGCCATCAACGAACAGATCGGTTCGGAAGCGGAGATTGTGGAGGAGGGTGAATTCTTGTACTATCAGGCGCGCAACTGTAGTTACTGCATAAGCTGGAAAAGCGATGCACCGGTCTGCTTTGCCGTCGTCGGTTTTTTGCATCGTCTTCTGCAAAATATCACGGGTGGTACGGAAAAGATCGAGGAAGTGCTGTGCCGTGCCAGAGGTGATGCGGTGTGCCGGTTCAGAGTGACGCTGAACGCGTAGAGTGAAGGTAGAACACGGCGGCAGATTCGTTTGATGCCTCCATTTGATCGGAAGAGAAACTCGGAGGTGGCGGGCAGGCAGCGTCTTCGCCAAATGATACCCGAAATGTCGTATGCGGGTATCATGGCAAAAGCTGTGATTGCCGTCGGAAAAATGTAGCGTTTGCAGCCATCCTTTGTAATCCAGCGTGTATACTCTTACAGGAGATACTGTGGAAGGTATTCAATTTGTCACCAATGACAAGGGACAGAAAATCGCTGTGATAATTGATCTGCGAAAATACGGCGAACTCTGGGAAGACTTTTACGACAGCATTACTGCCCGTTTGCGAGCTAATGAACCAAGAGAGACGCTCGAGTCCGTCAAAAAGTACCTTCGCAAACAGGGCAAACTCAATGAGTGATTACACTATAACTTTTGCGCGTTCCGCTCGGAAAGAACTGGAAGATTTTGATACACCTATTGTCAACCGTATCTTTCCCAAGATTGAAGCGTTAGCCAAGATGCCACGTCCCTCAGGATGCCGCAAATTGCAGGGTGAGAAGAATCTGTGGCGAATTCGCGTGGGTGACTACCGTGTGATTTACGCAATCTACGATGACGAACAGCGTGTTGACATCATCGCTGTTCGCCATCGTAGCAAAGCGTACGAGTGAAAACAGGGAATGATTGAAGACGGCTACACACACCTCACGCCATTGGCGTTATGGAAAGGTGACTTGGCGTAGCGAGTCTGCCAACGGCGTGAGGCTACAGCATTTGACATCACGACTGAACAGTACCACCATTAGCGAGGAATGATTACCTTGATGAACTATCTCTGGCTCGTTCCCACGCTGCCCCTCGCGGGCGCAATCATCAACGCGATTTTTTCGCGCAAACTCCCGCGCTGGCTCGTCAGCGTGATTGCGTGCGGCACAGTCGGCGCGTCGTTCGTTGTGTCACTGCTCGCGTTCTTTGCGATGCAAGCGCAGGACGAACACCATCGCATCATCAACGTACCTCTCTTCACCTGGATACCGGTCGCCGATTTTCAGGTAGATGTCGCGTTCCTGCTCGATCCGCTTTCCGCGCTGATGCTTCTCGTTGTCACCGGCGTCGGCTTTCTCATCCACGTCTACTCCATCGGCTATATGGAACACGACGACGGCTATGGACGCTTTTTCACCTACCTCAACCTGTTCGTCTTCTCGATGCTGCTGCTCGTGCTGGCGAACAACTATTTGCTGCTGTACGTCGGATGGGAACTGGTGGGCTTGTGTTCGTATCTGCTCATCGCGTTCTGGTTCCACAAGCCCGAAGCGGCGTCAGCGGGCAAGAAAGCGTTCATCACCACACGCATCGGCGATTTTGGTTTTGGGCTCGGCGTGATTCTGATTTTCGTCACGTTCGGCACGCTCGACTTTTCCGCTGTCTTTGCCCACGCGAAAGCGATTGACCAATTACTGATTACTGTCATCACTCTCCTACTGTTCGCCGGTGCCGTCGGCAAATCCGCGCAGATTCCGCTCTACGTCTGGTTGCCCGATGCAATGGAGGGTCCCACACCCGTCAGCGCGCTCATTCACGCCGCGACGATGGTCACCGCCGGCGTGTATATGGTCGCGCGCTCGCACGCTTTGTTCGAACTGTCGCCGTTCGCGTCGAACATCGTTGCGTGGACCGGCGCGCTCACGGCGATCTACACCGCGACGATCGCGCTCGTGCAGATGGATCTCAAGCGCGTGCTTGCCTACTCGACGATTTCGCAACTTGGGTATATGTTCGTCGCGGTCGGCATTGGCGCGTACGGCGCGGGCATTTTCCACTTGATGACGCACGCGTTCTTCAAAGCGCTCCTCTTTCTCGGCGCGGGCAGCGTGATGCACGCGATGAACGGCGTGATTGATATGCGACACCTCGGCGGCTTGCGCGCCAGTATGCCGCGCACCTACATCACCTTCCTTGCCGCCGCGCTCGCGATTGCCGGCTTTCCGTTCTTCTCCGGCTTTTTCAGCAAGGACGAAATTCTGGCAAGCGCGTTCGCCACCGGTCACACGGCGATCTGGGCGATTGGTCTGGTCACTGCCGCGCTCACCGCGTTCTACGTCTTTCGCGCGTTCTTCCTCACATTTCACGGCGAACCGAGCTGGGCGAAAGACGAAGGACGAATGACGAAAGACGAAGGTCATCATTCGTCCTCCGTCGTTGGTCATTCGTCGTTTCATCCGCACGAGTCTCCGTCCGTGATGACGATTCCGCTCGCGATTCTTGCGGTGCTTTCGGTGTTCGGTGGGTTTGTTGGAATGCCGAAGGTGCTGGGACCGAATCTGCTCGCGCATTATTTTGAACCCGTGTTCCATCCACACGATTTACACCTCACCGCGTCAACCGAGTGGCTGCTGATTGGCGCATCGGTGGCAGCGGGCTTGCTCGGCATTACGATCGCGTACTGGTTCTACATCGCGCGTCCAACGATTCCGGTGACACTCGCGCGACAGTTCCGCCCCATCTACAACTTGCTCTGGCACAAGTACTGGGTGGATGAACTTTACAGTTGGCTCTTTGTGGACAAGGGATATCGTCTGGCGATGTTCTTGTGGCAAGTTGTTGACGTGAACATTATTGATGGTTTTGCCAACGGACTGGGGCGCGCGACTGCGTCGCTCAGCCGTGTCGCGCGCGGGTGGCAAACGGGATATGTGCGCGCGTACGCGCTGATGATGTTCATCGCGACGGTGATCATTCTGGGGTGGCTGATTTTGCGATAATGGTGCCGATAGAGTTGTATGGGAATGGAGATGAGATGATGATGGCAACAGATATTTTGCAATCTGTTCAATTCGTCACTGTGAAAGGCAAACGCCTGGCTGTCTTGAATGTGGAAGATTGGGAAGCCCTCGTTGAATGGCTCGAAAACATTGAAGACGTTCAGATCGCGCGCAAAGCATTGGCTGAGCTGAAAGCCGCCAGTGGAGATCGCGAGCGCGCCGGTTGGCTAGAGTGGAAAAATGCGTCCGGGGAGCTCGCGTGAGTCGTTACGTGGTTTACGTTACGCCGCAAGCGTGGCGTGAGATCCATGAACTACCAGGTCACGTACGTCAGAGGGTCAAACGTGCGATTGATGCTTTGCAAGATACGCCGTATCCAGCCGGTAGCAGGAAACTCGATACTCCCGCCGATCTGCAAGTCGCGTTATGGCGAATTCGTTTGGACAAGTGGCGAATTCTGTACGCAATCTCGGAAGCCGATCAAACGATTGATGTGCTGGCTGTCCGTAAACGTCCACCATACGATTATGGTGATCTGAGCGAGTTACTGGAACACAATCGCTAACCGTATAAATCCTGATGATTGGAACACTATGCCGATTCTTTCACTGCTCATTGTCTTGCCTCTCATCGGCGCGCTGATGCTGCTCTTTCTGCCGCGCCAATCTGAACGCGCGATTCGTTACGTCGCGCTGATCACGACCATCGCCAATTTCGTAATCAGCATCGTGCTGTTCGCGTCTTTTCGCGCCACACCCGAAATGCAATTCGTCGAGCGCGTTGCATGGATTCCGCAGTTCGGCATCGCGTACTATGTGGGCGTGGACGGCTTGAGCATCCTGCTCATCATGCTGACCACGTTCTTGATGGTCATCGCCATCGGCGGCTCGTGGGCAGGCATCACCGAACGCGTCAAAGAGTATCACGTCTTTTTCCTCCTGCTCGAAGGCGCGATGATTGGCGTGTTCGTCTCGCTCGATCTCTTTTTGTTCTACGTCTTTTGGGAATTCACGCTGATTCCGATGGCGTTCCTCATCGGCATCTGGGGACACGGGCGACGCGTCTACGCGGCGATCAAATTCATCCTGTTCACGATGTTTGGCTCGACGTTAATGCTCGTCGCGATTCTGGTCCTGGTCTTTGCCAATCGCGATGTGACCGGCGCGCTCACCTTCGCGCTGCCCGATTTGCTGGCAACGCCGGTGCCCATCGGCTTGCAACCGATTCTGTTCGCCGCGTTCGCGCTCGCGTTCGCGATCAAAGTGCCAATGTTCCCGTTCCACACCTGGCTACCCGACGCGCACGTCGAAGCGCCGACAGCGGGCAGTGTGATTCTCGCTGGCGTGCTGTTGAAGATGGGCACGTACGGCTTTATTCGATTCTGCCTGCCGCTCTTTCCCGAAGCAGCGCAGCAATTCGCGCCGCTCATCATCGCGCTCGCACTCATCGGTATCGTCTATGGCGCGATCGTGTCGGCGGTGCAGCGCGACATCAAATCGCTCGTCGCGTTCTCCAGCGTGTCACATCTCGGCTTTGTGATGCTTGGCTTGTTCGCGTTCAACGCGCAAGGCATCAGCGGCGGCATTTTGCAGATGGTCAATCACGGTCTTTCGACCGGCGCGCTCTTTTTGCTCGTTGGAATGTTGTACGAACGCCGGCACACGCGCCTCATCGCCGACTTTGGCGGCATTGCCAGAGTGATGCCCATTTACGCGGCGTTCTTTTTGATTGTGATGTTCTCGTCCGTCGGCTTGCCCGGCTTGAACGGCTTTGTGGGCGAGTTTCTCATTCTCGTTGGCGCGTTCCAGGCAAATGTGTGGTACGCGGCGGTTGCCGCGACCGGCGTCGTGTTCTCGGCGATTTACTTGCTGTGGATGTATCAACGCGTGATGAACGGACCGCTCACACACGACGAAAACAAATCGCTGAACGATTTATCGCCGCGCGAGATCGCGTTACTCGTCGCGCTCGTTGTATTCATCGTTTGGATCGGCGTCTATCCGCGCACCTTCCTCGACCCGATGATGCCAAGTGTTTCGACTTTGTTGAGTGTAATCAAGTGAAGATGTGATGCGTGAAACGTGATGCGTGAAACATGATGCGTGATGCGTGAAACGTGACTCGTGAATCAAGTATCACACATCACGCAATCGAAAATCGGAAATCCCAAATGAGTCTCTCCATTCCCGATCTCAACTTTCGCCTCATCGCTCCTGCGCTGACCGTCACGCTCACCGCGCTGGTTGTCCTGCTGGCTGAACTGGTCACGCCCGCGCCGCGCAAGCGCTGGCTGGGTGTCATCAGTCTCATCGGCTTGCTCATTGCCACTGGCGCGACGCTGGGCTTGTGGGGCGCGAACGCCAGCGCGTTCAATCAGATGATCGTCGCCGACCAGTTCGGTCTGTTTCTGACGTTCGTCATTTTGCTCGGCGCGCTCTTGAGCATCTTGCTCGCGCTCGATTTTGTTCGCGCGCACCATCTCGATCAAGGCGAGTTCTACGCGCTGCTCCTCGCGTCTGTCGTCGGAATGATTTTGATGGCGACCGCGACCGATCTCATCGTCATCTTTCTCGCGCTGGAGGTGCTCTCGTTACCACTCTACATCCTTGCCGCGTTCAAGCGCGCGGACGCGCGTTCGCTCGAAGCGGGGCTAAAGTACTTTTTGCTCGGCGCGTTCTCGTCCGCGTTCTTTCTCTACGGCATCGCCTTCATCTTTGGCGCGACCGGCTCGACGAACCTCACTAAAATCGCGGCGGCACTCACTCAATATCCACGCAACGATTTGTTGATTGTGGGCGCGGGCTTGTTGCTTGTGGGTTTTGCGTTCAAAGTCGCGCTCGTGCCGTTTCATTGGTGGACGCCGGACGTGTACGACGGCGCGCCGACTGTCGTTACCGCGTTTATGAGCGTCGCCGTCAAAGCCGCCGCGTTCGGCGCGTTCTTCCGCGCGTTTCTCATCGCTTTGCCCGCGCTCGCCTTCGATTGGCGCATCGTGCTCGCGGTGATTGCGGTGCTGACGATGACGCTGGGCAACATCGCCGCGCTGCTGCAAACGAACGTCAAACGGATGCTGGCGTATTCGAGCATCGCTCATGCGGGGTACATTTTGATCGCGCTCGTCGCGATGGGCGCGCAGGGTGTTTCGTCCGCGCTGTTCTATTTGCTTGCTTACACGCTGACGAACGTGGGCGCGTTCGGCGCGGTCATCGCGCTGAGCGATGGTGAGCGTGAGAGATTGGAGATTAGAGATTTGGGTGGCGCGGCGCGGCAGTATCCACTCATCGCCGCGATGTTCGCGATTTTTATGCTGTCGCTCGCGGGCTTTCCGCCGCTCGCCGGTTTCACCGGCAAATTCTTGTTGTTCAGCGCGGCGGTGGAAACGGGCTGGGGCTGGCTTGCGGTGATTGGCGTGCTGAACAGTCTCGTCTCGGTGTACTTTTACCTGCGGCCAGTCGTGCAAATGTACATGAGCGATGTGGTGCCGGGCTGGGATCGTCTTCGCGTCGCGCCGCTCGTGGTGCTTGCGCTTGTTATCGCACTCGTTGGTGTCATCGCGCTGGGCGTGTATCCAATGCCGGCGATGGCACTGGCGACGAGTGGATTCGTTCGATAAAAAATCGGGAGTTCTTCTCCCGATTTTCTGCTAATCTGTTTCGACCGGGGGAATGGAAAGATGAAAGCATTCGAGTTCCAAACGACACTAACGGACGAACCAACGTTGATGCTTCCACCAGAGATCAAAACCGAATTGAAAGCCGGAGTCGCTGTGCGCGTGATCCTTTTGCTCCCCGAAACAACGGAACACGCGGATTGGGCGCGTCTGACAGCCGAACAATTCTTGCAAGGGTATTCCGAGCGCGACAGCATCTATGACAACCTATAAACCTGGCGATATCGTTCTCATAGATTTTCCATTCGTCAGTGGAAACGAAACACGCCGGCGTCCTGCGCTTGTCCTACTCGACACCGGTGATGCTGATGTGGTCGTCGCGCGTGTAACGAGTCAACCCCGCTCCGATACTCAAGATATTGAAATCACAGATTGGCGCGCGGCAGGTCTATTGCTACCTTCGATTGTCCGTCTGCACAAACTAGCGACACTTGAGAAACGATTGATCCGCCGGACGCTGGGCAGTCTCTCCCCAACAGATCGCCAGATGGTAGCAGAAATGCTTGGCAAAATTTTTGCCAACTGGTAGAGAGGAAAAGAACGTGGACAATATGGAACGCGCGGCACGCGAAAACCAAACGCTCGCGCGGCTAAAGAACAATCTCGAATCTCCACTCTCCAATCTCCTCGACCTCCTCGCGGCAACGCTCCACGAAAATTTCCCCCACTACACCGGCGTTTACATCTATCTGCTTGAGGGCGAAACGCTGGTGCTCGGTCCGTATCGTGGTCGTCCCACCGAACACACGCGTATTCCGATTGGCAAAGGCATCTGCGGGCGCGCCGCGCGCGTCAAGCACACTGTCGTTGTGGACGATGTGAACGCAGACGCCGAGTATATCGCGTGCAGTTTGCAAACGCGCAGTGAAATCGTCGTGCCGATTCTGCGCGGCGATGAGGTACTGGGCGAGATTGACATTGACAGTGACATTCCCGCCGCGTTCGATGCGCGCGATCGCGCGTTCCTCGAAGAGATTGCGCGACTCGTCGCAAGCAAGGTTAAAGAAGTATAACCGCCTCGCTAACGCATCCACACCCAGCATGACGACGACTCCCACGCTGACCCCGACGCATACCGCGACGGTAGCACAACAAGTTGCGGTTACTGCCACAAGTACACGTACCCCCCCCGCCACACACTCTGACCGCGACGACAACGCGCGCGGCAACGGCCTCCTGGACACCCACGCAAGCCAACGTAACGCGAACCTCCACACTTGATCCAACCACAACGCGCCCGGTAACGCCGACTGCAACACTCACGCGCACGCCGACGCTTACGGCAACCGCGACCATCACGCGCACGCCGACGCTTACCCGGACTCGGATAGTGACAACGGTTTTGGAGGCGGAGATCGATCCGATGCGCGGCGGGGAATTGCGCACCGAAAACGACGCGATCCGGGTGCGCTTTCCGGCGGGTGCAGTCGAGGTCGCCCATCGGCTTCGCCTGGAACGCATTCCGTCACAGGTCCGTCCAGCCCGCGCCAGCCAGCAATTGGTACTAGCCGAGTTCTCCTTGCGCGCCTTTGAACGCGGTAATCTCCAGAAAGAGACGCGTCGTTTCAAGCAGCCCGTAACGATCACCGTGCGCTACGATCCCAAGATGCTGGGCGGCTGGAAGGAGCAAGACCTTGCTCTGGCGTATTGGGATGGGGATAAAAAGCAGTGGATTCCTCTACCCAGCGAAAGAGACCTGAACCACAAGACGGTCAGCGCGCGCACCAATCACTTTACCAATTTTGGTTTGATTGCCGCGCCGGATCAGCCCCTCTACATACCGAAATTGGAGAGTGCAGAAACCAGTCTGTTCACAGGTGCGGCGGCTTTTCGTTACGAGTTGGAGGTGCCGCCCGGCCGTGGCGGGTTGGTCCCCCGGCTGACCCTTGCCTATGCGAGCGCTGACGTGGAAATGATGGAACCCCCTGCCCAGGCATCTTTTGTGGGAGCCGGGTGGCGGTTCTCGACCCACTATATCGCACGCGATATGCGGAATACCTACGACAGTGGAGACGATGTGTTCAGTCTCATTGCCGATGGAGCACGCTATGAACTGATGTTGGGCTTGGACGGCTATTATCACACCATGCAAGAACAATACTGGCGCATTCAATTTGACCAAGCCAACAATCGTTGGCTCGTTATTACGCGTGATGGAACACAATACCAGTACGGCTGGTCGGCGCAAAGCCGGGCTAGTGTGACGCGTGTCAATGGTGGGGGAGGACTCAAATCGGAAGTGTATGCATGGTGGCTGGAAAAAGTGATTGATTTGCATAGCAACGAAATCGCGTACACGTACCTGCGCGATCCTGGCATATCGTATTGCGGTTGGCCCTACGACCGGGACGTCAATCATGATTACGCGCTTTTTCCGCAAGTGATTCGCTACAATGGCACGACCCAGAGCGGTTTTTTGACCCAGATCGAGTTGGCGTATTCGAGCCGGACGGACGTTTCGGGCATGCCGTCACAATATCAGTGCGGTTTCGCGCCCGCCCAGCGTTACAAGTTGGATCGCGTGGATGTCCGCACGACGGTCAGTGGCGCATTGCAACTGGTACGGCGCTACACTTTTACCTATGATTATTCGACCTTTCCCGGCGTGTGGCATGGCCACCCGTACAACGCCGCCGGACGGTTGACCCTGAAAGAAATCAAACAGTTCGGTAGTGACGGGCAAACGGCTTTGCCTGCGTACACCTTTACCTACAGCGGCAATCGTTTGCGACAGGTCTCGAATAATCTTGGCGGCAGTGTAACCTTCGACTACAACAGCGTGGCACAGTTCAACGATAACGCAGCGCGGCGGGGATACGCGGTATGGTATCCCGAAGGTTGCGTGAACAGTTGTAACTGGACACCCCACAATGTGGACATCCAGTCCATACCCTTTCGCGAGGGTAGCGCCTTGCTGATCAGTTCGTCAGGGACGGGCTATGCAGCTTTGCGTTTGAACGATTTCACCCCAGGTGTCACCTATCTGTTTCTCAGTGGTCTGTATGGCGAATCGCCTGTGCGGCTGCGCGCGTACGACGGTATCACCGAGACCCAGTTGGGACCCGATGGGGTGATCCCGGCGAACTGCCCGGACTGTGCCTTTGGCGGCTATTTCACCCCGGCGCATAATGCTCCCTATGTGGAGATTCGCATCTATGTGCAACAAGGGGGTGTTGTGGTGACAACGGGGCAGACCGCTTTGGTTCCCACCTACTACCGTGTCTCTGCCAGGACGCTTCAAGATGGTCAAGGGAGTGCGGCGACTTCCACCTACACATACGAAGGTGCGGCGCTGAACCGCCCCGAAAATTCCACACTGCGACGCGCACCACTCTACACCCAATTTCGGGGTCATTCCAGAGTTACCGTCACTGATCCCACCGGCGCGAAAACAGAGTACTCGTTCTATCAAGATGATGTGAAACTGGGACAGAGTTGGAAAATCATTCAACGGGATGCTAGCGGTAACACGTACACGCAAACCGAACACACCTTTGCCCAACGCTCTATTCCCATTACGCCAATGGTGCAGGGCGATCAATCCAACTTTGTGTACATCAGCCAGACCTTGCGCGATACGTACGATGGGCAGACAACGTATAAACGCGCCAGGACCGTCTACACCTACGATAGTTACGGGAATCTCAGTCAACAAGACGAATATGATGAAAACAACACTCTCTATCGGCGGACCCTGCAAACGGTGTATCCGAATACAACGGCGTGGATCGTGAATCGTGTCGGGCGCGTCCAGGTCAAGAACGCCAGTGATGCGCTCGTCTCCGAAACGTGCTATTTCTACGACCAAGAGACCAACCACACCACGCCGCCGACCAAAGGCGCGCTGCGCCGCATTGAGGTCACCCCTGACGGTACCACCTTTTTCCCGCAAACGCGTAACACCTTTGACACCTACGGTAACATTACAAGCACAACCGATGCGCGCGGTAACACGACGACGATTGAATATGACCCCGTTTATGTGCTCTTTCCCCGCCGTGTTACGAACGCCCTCGGCCATCTCACGACGACCACCTACGATTATCGGTTCGGCAAACCGCTGACCGTGACGGATCCCAACAATGCCGTAACCACCTACGAGTACGATGTCTTTGGCCGAACGACCAAGATTTGGCTTCCGCTGCAACAGGGGCACGCCAACCCAACTGTTCGCTACACCTACACGCTGGGTAATCCACGTTCGCTGGTGCGGGTGGAGGTGCGTGACGACGAAGGGACGACCAACAGCACCGCTACCTATCAATCCGCGTGGTGGTTTTATGACGGTTTGGGGCGCGTGATTCAAAAGCAAACGCCGAGCGCGACGAGTGGACAAGTCATCCTGACGAATACCGCCTACGACGTGCGCGGCAAGGTGTGGCGGGTCTCCAATCCGTATGCTGTTACTGCGAGCAGTGGCACTTACCAATCGCCGAATTGGAGCCAGCCCTTCACCGAGCATCTCTACGATCCGATTGGGCGCGAAATCCGCACGAACAATCCCGATGGAACGTTCCAAACCATAACCTACAATCAATGGACGACTACTTTCACTGATGCGAACAATCATCCAAAGCAAACGATCGCCGACGCCTTTGGGCGGACGATTCAGGTCAAGGAGTTCAACGCCGGGCAAACGTACACCACGCGGTATCAGTACGATACCTTGAATCGTCTGACGCGGGTCACTGATCACGCCGGCAACCTCACAACGATGACCTACGACTGGCTGGGGCGCAAAATCGCGATGAGCGATCCCGACCTAGGCACGTGGAGTTATACCTACGATAACGCCGGGAACCTGACGCGGCAAACAGACGCCAGGAATCAGACGACCTGCTTTTACTACGACGCGCTCAATCGCTTGAAAGGCAAAAATTATCGGAATAATACGAATTGCCCAACGACGGATCCGGGAACGTACGCGGTCACGTACACGTACGATGGCGGGACGAATCAAAAAGGCCGCCGCACCGGGATGAGCAATGCCGCTGGTGCGACGAGTTGGACGTACGATGTGCAGGGACGCGTCCTGAGCCAAACCGACAACATCACCGGCGCGCCCGCGACGTACACGACGCGCTGGACGTATGACGCGCTGAACCGCGTGCGCACAATGACGTATCCCGACGGCGAACAAGTCACGACAACGTACAACGCGCAGATGCTGCCACAAACGCTGCAGGGGTTCATCGCCGTTGCCCCTCTGCCGGGGCGGAATCCACCACCGATACCCCACAGGTCTATCACCAGCGCGCAGTACAACGCGGCGGGGCAACTGACCGCGCTCGCGCTGGGCAATGGTGTGACAACGACGTACACCTATCACCCGCAAAATCTGCGGCTGACACAATTGACGACCGGCGGCAATCTACAGAACTTGAGTTACCTCTACGACAATGTCGGCAACATCACGCGCATCACCGACGCGGTGCGCAACGAGACACTGAATTTCGCCTACGACCATCTCGACCGTTTGACGAGCGTGACCGGCGCGTATTCGCAAAGTTGGGTGTATAATGCGATTGGCAACATCACCCAGTTCAACGGCGTCAATTACACTTACCATCCAACCACGCGCCCCCACGCGGTCACGCAGGTTGGCAGCACGACATACACGTACGATGCGAACGGGAATATGCTTTCGCGCGGCGCGGACACGTTCCAGTACGATTACGAGAATCGTTTGACGCAAGCGACGGTGGGCGGCCTCGCGACGCAGTACGCGTACAACGCGGACGGCGCGCGCGTCAAGCGCGTGATGGGCAGCACCACCACGTACTACATCGGTAACTGGTTCGAGGTGACGCAAGCGGGCGCGGTCACCAAGTACTACTATTTCAACGGCAAGCGCGTCGCGATGCAATACATCGCACCGCAACAAGGCGGTGTGCTCACCTACCTCCACACCGACCACCTCGGCAGCACCAGCGTTGCCAGCACCGCCAGCGGCGCGCTCGTCGCGCGGCAAACGTACTACGCGTACGGCGCGCCACGCACGAGCGAAGGCACCCTCCCCACGGACTACACTTTCACGGGGCAGCGCGTTGACACCAGCGCGGGGTTGATGTACTATGGCGCAAGGTACTATGACGCCGCGCTAGGGCGGTTCATCCAAGCCGACACGATCATCCCCGACTTTTACAACCCCCAAGACCTGAACCGCTACACCTACACGCGCAACAATCCCGTGCGCTACACTGACCCGAGTGGGCGGGTGTGTATACCGTGCCTCATCGGCTTTGGGGTTTTCCTCTTACTGCTTCCGGGGGATACAGGCCCTTACCCAGCCGACCCAGTCGGTGATTTTGCCAGCGATATTGCGCTGCGCACCGCCTTCGAGCCTTACGACTGGATACGCACAGGCCAAGAATGTCTGAGTGGGCAATGTAATGCTGTGGATGTTGGCCTGGCTATGGCGCCGTTGCTCCCTGGAGGCTTGGGGCGTGTGCACAAGATTACCGAGGTGACCACGCGCGCCGAAGGCAAGGCCTATTCGTTCGTCCTGAAAGCGGCACAAAAAGCGGAAGAGGTTGTTGCCCAGAAAGGGCTGCTGGGCTCGCTGGAGAAAGCGAGGGGGGAAGCTGAAGAAGGCAAGGAAATTTTGTCAGGATTGTTCAAGTACAGTCCCAAGCCTGAATTCCGTATTGACGATTATCAACAACATCACCTCTGGCCCATTGCCTTGGGCGGTCCCGAGGAGGGATGGGTGGTCTATGCGAGGAACTACCATACGGCGACTGGTAGAATCCAGAAAAGACTCGATGACTTTCTGACGGGGCGTCTGAACACCAACCTCGACGATATGCGAAAGTGGGCTAGACAAAACCCCGAAAAGATTCTCCCGCTGCTGCGCGAATTCTACCAGCACGAGGGGATTCCTTTCCCCTACTGATCCCAGTCAGCGAGGAGGGAAGAAAAAGGTGTCCATCATCAACACATATCTGAAGGCCATTTTGGAGCAACAGGTGCTCGTTTGCCCCAAGAGAATGCATACGCGGGAGGGTTTGATTTTCACATTTGGCGATGTATTGATTGAGACGGAAGATGCGTGGCTCGTGCCATGTACACACACAACGTATTCACCAGCCTTACCAGAAGATATAAGGGCAATTGAGCAGTCACTAGGATTCGCTCTGCCAGAAAGCCTGCATCATTTTCTGCAACTAACCAATGGTGCTCAACTTTATGTGGCGCCATTAGCCTGGAAACCCTCTTGGTCAACAAAGGGCGATTATATCCACTACCACATCTTCAGCACTCTTGAATTGGTCAAGATCAATCGGGAGATGCTGGAGACCTTCCGTCATTTCGCCAGATTAGACCCAACCTATCGCGATATGCACACTTTGAACTATGTAGCTTTCTGCGATGCCCACGATGGAAACTACCTAGCCATTCTGCGCGAAGGGCCAGAGCAGGGCAAAGTCTTCTTTCTCGATCACGAGTACGAGTTTTTCCCCTACGATGAAAGCACGCTCGAAGCCTACTATACGGTTGCAGAATCGCTGGAGGCGTGGCTGGAACTGGTGGTGAGGACGAACGGGTGGGGCGGCTTTGGAAGGCGTGCACCGTCAATCTAGTACGGTGCGCGTACGCAGGCGATTACACGGAGAG
>DAOTYB010000169.1:0-12301 GCA_034435315.1 Anaerolineae bacterium
AAATAGCCCCACCCCCTGGCCCCCTCCCCACGCCGCTCTGCGGCGTGGGGAGGGGGAAACAAGAGGGGTGTGGAAGGGCGGCGAAGCCGCCCGTCCACACCCCTTCTCCCATCTCCCCCTGCTCTCCCCGCTTTGCGGGGAGAGCAGGGGGCAGGGGGATGAGAGGGGTTATCCCGCAAGAGGCGAAAGATTTTTCGCTCGTACAACGATGGCGAAACAACCAGCACCGTAACCTTCCGATGGTGGAAAAGACTTTTACACACCTACTTGTCAGGAGGAATACCTGTGGCTGTACTCGATGATCTGCGTCAAAGTGTGATTGAAGGAGATGCTCCCAGAACTCAAACGTTAGTCAAGCAAGCGATGAGTGAAGGCGTGCCTGCCGAGAAAATTCTGAACGACGCGCTCATCTCCGCGATGACCGAGGTGGGACGTTTGTTTGAGCAGGGCGAGTACTTTGTGCCCGAAATGCTCGTCGCTGCGCGCGCGATGAAAGGTGGTCTAGAACTGTTGCGTCCCGCGCTCCTCGCGGCGAATGTGCAGGCGGTCGGCAAAGTGGTGATTGGTACGGTGCAGGGTGATTTGCACGATATTGGCAAGAATCTCGTCGCGATGATGCTTGAAGGCGCTGGATTTGAAATTATTGATTTGGGTACGGATGTGGCGCCAGAAAAATTCGTGGAGGCAGTCAAAACGCACCAGCCCCACTTTGTCGCAATGTCCGCGCTTTTGACGACCACCATGCCAAAAATGAAAACGACGATTGACGCGTTGAAAGCGGCAGGAGTACGTAACTCGGTCAAAGTGATGGTGGGTGGTGCGCCCGTGACGGAAAAGTACGCTCAGGACATTGGCGCTGACCTCTACGCGCCCGATGCTTCGTCGGCTGCCGCGCGCGCCAGAGCCGCCTTGCGGAGAAACTGACGGACGACCGCCAATGGAAACACATCTCTCCTCCAGAACAAAACACGTCATCATCAGTCCCGAACATCCTTTTGTCATCATCGGTGAACGCATCAACCCCACGCGCCGCAAGAGTTTGCTCGAATCGCTCGCGCGCGGCGATTTCAGCGTAGCGTTAGAGGAAGCGCAAAAACAAATCGCCGCTGGCGCGCACGTTCTCGATGTGAACGCTGGCGTGCCAGATGCGGATGAACCGAAATTGTTGCAAGACCTTGTGTGCGCGCTCGTGCAGGTTGTTGATGCGCCTCTCTGTTTCGATAGCGCGAATCCAGCCGCGCTCCAGGCTGCGCTCAGCGTGTACGAAGGCAAAGCGCTCATCAACTCGACGACGGGCGAAGAAAAGATGCTGAACGCGGTGTTGCCACTTGCAGCAAAATATCGCGCGGCGATCATCGGCGTAATCACGGACGATGCCGGTGTGCCTGCCACGCCCGAAGCGCGTCTTGGCGTTGCGCGCAAAATCGTGCAACGCGCCGCCGATTTTAACATTCCGCGCGAGGATGTGGTGATTGACTGTCTCGCGCTCGCCGTCTGCACCGATTCAACCGCCGCGCGCGTCACACTCGACACGATGCGCCTGGTGCAGCAGGAATTGGGAGTGAATCTGTCGCTGGGGGCAAGCAATGTGAGTTTCGGTTTACCCAATCGCGTCGCGCTCAACACGGCGTACCTCGCGCTGGGCATCGCACGCGGAATGACGGCGGCGATTACCGATCCCACCGTGCCCGAAATCGCCACGACGATTCGCGCGTGCGACCTGCTGATGGGTCACGACGAGTATGCGATGCGCTGGATCAAGGCGTATCGCGCGGCGCAAGGCGGAAAACGTAAAACGTGAGGCGCAATGCGCGATGCGTGAGGCGCGATGCGTGAGATACAATGTGGAAGCGTAGAGGATCACGTTTCACGTTTCGCGTTTCACGTTTTACCCGACTCCTTATGCCGACTCTGACCATCTCCTACGCCGATGAGGTGCACACAATCGAGTGCGCGGCGGGGCAACTCATCGGCGAAATTGTTGCCGCGAGCAGTTTGCCGCTGGAACAGCCCTGTGCAGGACGCGGCACTTGTGGCAAGTGCAAAGTGATTGCCGAGGGCGCGCTGATGCCGCTGGATGAGGTAGAGCGCGCGCATCTGTTGGCAGCAGAACGCGCAGCGAATGTGCGCCTCGCGTGTCGCGCGCGCGTGATGGGCGACGCGCGGGTGACGCTGTTGCCGGTCGTCGTTTACTCGAACAAAATTTTCACGCGCTCGCACGCGTTCCGCACCAACGACGATCCGCTGGGACTGGCGATTGATCTGGGGACGACGACCGTTGCCGCGTTTCTCGTCTCGCTCCGCACCGGCACTATCTACGCGGGCGCCGGCGCGTTGAATCAACAAGCGATTTTTGGCGCGGATGTGATTGCGCGTCTGGAGGCGGCAACCCGGTATGCCGATCAACTCGCAGCACTTGCCCAGTCTTCGATTTTTCAAGCCATCGCCGCGCTGCACTTGAGCGCGCGTGTTCGCGCGCGCATCGCGCGTGTAGTCATCGTGGGCAATACCGCGATGCACCATCTCTTGCTACGTTATCCTGTGCATCAACTGGCGGTCTTGCCATTTCAACCGTACTCGTGTGCCGCGCTGGAGGACGCGCGCGCGTACTCTGGCAACTTGTTTCCCGAACACGCGCGCGTCGCGTTGCCGCCGCTGATTGGCGGCTTTGTTGGTTCGGATACGACTGCGTGTCTTGCCGCATTCGATTTTGATCGCGCCGGTGTGCCGATGCTCGCGATAGATCTGGGTACGAACGGTGAAGTGATGGCAACAGATGGCAAGACGATTCTGGTCGCCTCTACCGCGGCGGGTCCCGCGTTCGAGGGTGTGAACATTTCTTGTGGCACGCGCGCGGTGGATGGCGCGATTGTTGACGCGTGCATCGAGCAAGGCAAGTTGCGCGTAAAAACCATCGGCAATCGCGCGCCAATCGGGATTGCCGGGTCGGGACTGCTGGCGCTGGTGTATGCGTTGCGTCGCGCGGGTGTGCTTGACGCGAGTGGGCGATTCAATCGTCACCCAGCGATTGCTGTTGATCGAAGTGAAGGTGTTGCGCGCGTGGTCATCAACGAACGCGTTGCGCTGACGCAAAGAGATGTTCGCGAATTGCAAAAAGCCAAAGCCGCGATTCGCGTGGCAGCCGAGATGCTCCTGGAGAGACTCTATCTTTCGCCGCGCGCGCTGCAACGCGTCATCCTCACCGGCGCGTTCGGGAGTCAGTTGAATGTGGAGGCGCTGATGGGTTTGGGCGTTTTGCCTGCGGTGGATCGCGCGCGGATTGAGATGGTGGCGAATGGCGCGGGGATGGGCGCGGCGCTGTTCTTGAGCGACGACGGTTGGGCGCGTGGCATCGCGCTTGCCGCGCGCGCTCAACACATCGAATTGAATGCCGCGCCCGATTTCAACGCGCGTTTTGTCGAGGCATTGCAATTGCAAGAGGGGGAGTGATGCCTGCAGTAAAACTGTACGGCAATTTGCGTCGTGCGGCAAGCGCAGCGCAAGTGGTCATCGCGGGTGACACGGTGGGCGCGGTATTGCAAGCGCTCTGCGCGGACAATGCCGCGCTTGCGGCGGCGATTTTCGATGGCGCGCAATTGCGCGCGCACCTCCGCGTTCTGGTGAACGGACATGACATTGAACTTGCACAAGGTCTGGACACGCGCGTTCACGCGCATGATCAGATCGCCATCTTTCCACCGATTGGGGGAGGAAGGTGGAACAGTGTTCAGTGGGCAGTGTTCAGTATTCAGTCCACTGAACACTGAACACTGGACACTGAACACTGGACACTGGACACTGAACACTGAAAAACGGAGAATACCATCATGCACGGTTGGATGGGGAAAATTCTGGATATTGATCTCACGCATCGCAGAGTGACGACGCGCGCGCTCGATATGGACATTGCGCGGCTCTTTCTGGGCGGACGTGGCTTGGGTGCGCGCTTGCTGTGGGACGAAGTGGGCGCGAAGGTGGAACCGCTTGCGCCGGAAAATGTTTTGATTTTCGCGGTGGGACCCTTGACAGCGACCGGCTATCAAACGAGTAATCGCTTTACGGTTTCGACCAAAAGCCCACTCACGGGCACGATTCTTGACGCGAATTCGGGCGGCTATTGGGGGATGCAATTCAAACGCGCGGGATACGACGCGCTCATCGTGCGCGGACGCGCAGACACGCCGGTGTACATCGAAATCAAACCCGACGGTGTAACAATCCATAATGCCCAACATCTGTGGGGACAACGCGTGCGCGCGACGACGCAGATGTTGGGGCAGAATAACCACAAGCGTAACGTGTTGTGCATCGGACCCGCCGGGGAAAATTTGAGTCGCATCGCCGCGATTATGAACGATGGCGCGCGCGCGCTCGCACGTGGAGGTCCTGGCGCGGTGATGGGGAGCAAGAACCTCAAGGCGATTGTCGTCGAGGGCAAAGAGCGTCCAGAGACTCTCGATCAAGAACTGTTCAAGTTTATGCTGTACGAAACACGCAAACTCTTGCGCGCCAGTCCACTGACAAGTCAGGCATTGCCCGAGTTTGGTACCGCCGTGCTGATCAACATCGTCAACGCGATTGGCGCGTTGCCAACGCGCAATTTTCAGCAGAGTCAATTTGAAAACGCCGAAGCCATTTCGGGCGAAACGCTCGCCGAAAAATATCTCGTCAAGAACGCCGCTTGCTGGGCGTGTCCGATTGCGTGCACGCGCATCAGCAAAACAGACAAGGTCGAAGGCGAGGGACCGGAATTTGAAACGACGTGGGCATTTGGCGCGCAGTGCGGCATTGACGACCTTGCCGCGATCATCGAGGCAAACGCGCTGTGCAACGATCTCGGCTTTGATACGATCTCGGCGGGTTCAACGATTGCGTGCGCGATGGAACTGGCGGAGCGTGGTTTGCTCGATTCCGATTTGCGCTTTGGGCGCGCGGATTTGCTCGCGCCGACGCTCGAAGCGATGGCGGCGCGACGCGGTCTGGGAGATGATCTGGCAGAAGGGAGCGCGCGCCTCGCGAAGAAATATGGCGCGCCGGAACTTTCGATGAGCGTGAAAGGTTTAGAGATGCCGGCGTACGATCCGCGCGGGATGCAAGGGCAGGGCTTGCTGTACGCCACATCGAATCGCGGCGCGTGTCATATGCGCGGGAATATGCTAAGCCTGGAGGTGCTCGGTTTGCCGAAATTGATTGATCGCTTTCAGGTGCAGGGCAAATCCGCGTTTGTGGTGCTGCATCAAAATTCAGCGGCGGTGATAGATTCGCTCGTGCTGTGCAAGTTTACGAATCTGGCGGTCGCCGAAGAATATTTTGCGCGCGCGCTGACTGCTGTTACCGGTGTGCCGTACACCACGGGCGACCTGATTCGCGTGGGCGAGCGCGTGTGGAATCTGGAACGCCTGTATAATTTGCGCGAGGGGTTCACGCGCGCGGACGACACGTTGCCGCCGCGTGTGTTGAACGAAGCCGTGCAAGACGGACCGAGCAAAGGCTGGGTCTCGCATCTCCAGCCGATGCTCCAGGAGTACTATCGGGTGCGCGGCTGGAACGAGAACGGTGTGCCCACGTCGGGCAAGTTGAAGGAATTGGGGCTGGATTGTTTGTGAGTTGGTTGTTTCGTTGCATCGTTGCTCCGTTGCTTCGTTCGTCGGTTTAATCTTTCGCTGATTGAACGATGCAAACAACGATGCAACAATTCAACAAACCAACGATTCAACGAATCAACGATTCAACAAGTCAACGATTCAACAAACCAACGAATCAACGATTCAACAAACCAACGATTTAACGAGTCAACTAAAATGGACGAACGCATCTACCAGATGTTTCGCGATATTGGGCGCGATCTGTACGTCGCGGGACTGGTCAGTTCACACGGCGGCAACCTGAGCATTCGCCTGGGGGATCGTCTGGTCATCAAGCGACGTGGCGCAATGCTCGGACAACTCAAACCGCACGATTTGATTGAGACAGGCATTGAGAAAAACGATAGCGGTGTCGTGCTTGCCTCGACCGAACTGCTGGTGCATCGCACGATTTACAAGATGACGCCCGCGCTTGCCATCGTTCACTGTCATCCACGCACCGCGATTGCCTTTTCACTCTCGCGCGACGAAATCGTGCCGATTGACAACGAGGCATCGTACTTGCTGAAAAAAGTACCTGTTCTTGTGGAAGAGTTTGCCTCGGGCACGCCCGAGATGGCGAACAAACTGGCCACCGCGTTGCAACAGTACAAGATTGTGATGTTGCGCGGGCACGGCAGTTTTGCGATTGGACAAACATTAGACGAGGCATTCCATTGGTCGTCCACACTCGAAGAATCGTGTCAGATTGCGCTGACAGCCAAACTTATCAACGAGCCGTTCATCGAGTATCGTGGAATGGCGGAAGAGTACAAAAAGTGGTAGCCGCGTGTTGGGTGTACAAAACCCCGGCGTCACGATGTCGTGGTGCTACTTGAGCCAGTAATACCCTTGAATATCCAGATTGGTTAGTCCTAATTCTTTTGCCCTTTGAACCACCTTGAGATATTCCTCGCGGGTGATGCGCCGGGATATTTCTGGATAATCGTAGGCTTTGTGCAACGGCGTATATTGCACCATAATGTTGACATACGTATCTTTGGGCAGATTCTCGGCGATCCACTCCATCACTTTTTCCGAACCGCCGACATTGTTCGGCATAACCAGATGCCGAATGATCACACCGCGTTCCAGAATGCCTTCGCTATTCGGTTTTGCTACACCCACCTGACGATGCATCTCCAGGATTGCCTGACGGGTCACGTCGGGATAACTGTCTGCTCCTGCCGAAAACCTGGCTGCCATTTCACTGTCCCAATATTTGAAATCGGGAAGGTAAATATCCACGATGCCATCCAGCACCTTGAGAATTTCCACGCGTTCCCAGCCGCTGGTGTTGTACACGATAGGAATGTGTAACCCTCGCGCGGCCGCTATATCCAGCGCCTTGAGGATGTGGGGAGAGTAGTGGGTTGGAGTCACGATGTTGATGTTGTGACAGCCATCTGCTTGCAACTCGAGCATCATCTGGGCAAAGGTTTCGATGTCTGTTTCTACACCTCTGCCCAAATGACTGATGGTCCAGTTCTGGCAAAACACGCATCGCAGGTTGCAATGCGTCAAGAAGATCGTGCCAGAACCTTCGCTGCCCACCAGCGGGCGTTCTTCGCCAAAGTGGGCATGATACGCCGAGATCACTAACGTGGCGCCCGGTGTGCGACAGAATCCGCTCATTCCCTTGAGACGATTGACTTTGCATCGTCTGGGACAGAGTTGGCATTCGGCCATAATTGCCCACAGTTCTCTGGCGCGCTCGCTCAGTTCACCGGTGCGATGCAGTTTTAGGTATGCTGGTTCAAAACGAGTCGCGGTTTGTGTGGATGTTGGCGCGACAGTCTGCGCGGCTGATGCAGCAAGGGTTGGAACAGGCGACGCTACCACTGCGGTTGGGGACGCGGGGCGCGTCGCTTCCTCCCTGCCGCAGCCGGGCAAAAGGGCGGATATGCCAGCCAGGGCGCAGAATTGAGCCGCGTTTTTCAGAAAATCTCTGCGCGTGAGTCTTCTATCTCCTTGGTTCATTTTTCACCTCCTTGCCACAATCGGCAACAGTCCTTTTTTCTTCCTCCGTCATCTCAACACGCGTCGTAAAAACTGCCCTGTGTACGATTGTTCCATCTGCGCGACTTGTTCGGGTGTTCCCTCCGCGATCACGCGCCCGCCGCCATCGCCACCTTCGGGACCCAGGTCAATAATCCAGTCCGCTGTTTTAATCACGTCGAGATTGTGTTCGATGACGACGACAGTGTTGCCCGCGTCCACAAAACGATTCAACACCTCGAGCAATTTCTCTACATCAGCGATGTGCAAACCGACGGTGGGTTCGTCGAGGATGTAAAGGGTGCGACCGGTCGCGCGACGTGAGAGTTCTTTCGAGAGTTTGACGCGCTGCGCCTCGCCACCGCTCAGCGTCGTTGCCGGTTGACCCAGGCGGATGTATCCTAACCCCACATCGCGCAGCGTTTCGAGTTTTGTTTTGATGCGTGGAATGTTCTCAAAAAATGCCAGCGCTTCGTCAACGGTCATATCCAGCACATCGGCAATGTTCTTGCCTTTGTAGAAAATCTCCAGCGCTTCGCGATTGTAGCGTTTGCCGTGACACACTTCGCACGGCACATAGACATCGGGCAGGAATTGCATCGTAATTTTGATGATGCCATCACCTTGACACGCTTCGCAGCGTCCACCTTTCACATTGAACGAAAAACGCCCCGCTTTATAGCCGCGCATTTTCGCTTCGTTCGTTGTTGCAAACAGTTCGCGAATGTCGGTAAAGACGTTGGTGTACGTCGCGGGATTCGAGCGCGGTGTGCGACCGATGGGGGATTGGTCAATGTTGATAACCTTGTCCAGATGCTCGACGCCGAGGATGGTTTCGTGCTTGCCCGGTTTGTCTCTGGAATTGTAAAACATTTGCGCGAGGCGACGATACAAAATATCCACAATGAGCGAGGACTTGCCCGAGCCGCTGACGCCGGTCACGCATACGAATTTACCCAGCGGAATCTTGACATCAATTTTTTTAAGGTTGTGCTCTTCCGCGCCTTTGACGACGAGCGATTTTCCGCTGCCGATCCGACGCTGCTGCGGAATAGGCACGCGCCGCGTACCATTCAAGTACGCCCCGGTAATCGAAGCCGGACAACGCATCACCTCTTCGATGGTCCCCGCGCAAACAACGTGTCCGCCGTGTTCACCCGCGCCGGGTCCCAGGTCCACGATGAAATCTGCCGCGCGCATCGTCTCCTCGTCGTGTTCGACGACGAGGACCGTGTTGCCGAGATCGCGCAGGCGCAGCAGCGTTTCGATCAGTCGCTTGTTATCGCGCGGATGCAAGCCGATGCTCGGTTCATCGAGGATGTACAGCACGCCCATCAATTGCGAGCCGATTTGCGTCGCGAGGCGGATGCGTTGCGCCTCGCCGCCGCTGAGCGATGCGGCGCTGCGATCGAGCGTCAGGTAATCGAGTCCAACGTTGGCGAGAAAACCGAGGCGCGCCTTGAGTTCTTTCAAAATCTGATACGCAATCGTTTTTTGTTTTTCCGTAAAATGATTCGGCAGGTCATTGACCCACGCAAGTGCCTGCGTGACCGACATTGCCGTCACCTGCACAATGTTCTTGCCCGCGACTGTCACCGCCAGCGCTTCGGGTTTGAGGCGTTGTCCTTTGCAGACCGGGCACGGTCGCGTGGTCATATACGATTCGATCTCTTGCCGAACGTAATCCGAATCTGTTTCGCGATAGCGACGCAGTTGATTGGGAATCACGCCCTCAAACGTTGTCTCGTACTCGCGCCATTGCCCGAACTGGTTTTGATAGCGGACTCGAATCACCTCGTCGCCAGTGCCATACAAAATCTTATCGAGTTGTTCGCGCGTCAGTTCGCGCACCGGCGTATCCATCGAAAAGTGATACTTGCGCGCGACCGCTTCGATGAGTTTGCCAAAGTAACTCTCGTCATTGCCACTATCAATACCATTGGCACGAATGGCACCTTCGGCGAGCGAGAGGTCTTTATCGGGAATAATCAAATCGGGATCGAGTTCCATTTGCGTGCCCAAGCCCATACACGCGGGGCAGGCACCGTGCGGCGTGTTGAACGAGAACGTGCGCGGCTCGATTTCACCGAGCGAGATGTTGTCAACGGGGCAAGCAAAGTGTTCCGAGAACATCAAATCTTCTGCGTCCTGCCGCGCGACGAGGACCACGCCGCCACCTAGTTTCAGCGCGGTCTCCACTGAATCGGCAATGCGATTACGATCGCCATTGTTGTGCCGAATGACCAGCCGATCCACAACCGCTTCGATGGTGTGTTGTTTGTAGCGATCGAGTTTAATCTCCTCGTTCACGTCAAGGATTTCACCGTTGACGCGCACACGCACAAAGCCGGCTTTGCGCACATCGTCGAACACTTTTTTGTGTTCGCCTTTGCGATCCTTGACGAGTGGCGCGAGAATCATAATGCGCGAACTGTCAGGCAGCGCTTCGATGGCGTCCACGATTTGTTCGACGCTCTGCTGCTGAATCACGCGCCCGCACCTGGGGCAATGTGGCTGACCGACGCGCGCAAAGAGCAAGCGCAGGTAGTCGTAGATTTCTGTCACCGTGCCGACGGTCGAGCGCGGGTTGTGGCTGACGCCTTTCTGGTCAATCGAAATCGCGGGCGAGAGCCCTTCGATTTGATCCACATCGGGCTTTTCCATTTGCCCGAGGAACTGGCGCGCGTACGCGCTGAGCGATTCGACATAGCGGCGTTGCCCTTCGGCGTAAATCGTGTCGAACGCGAGTGACGACTTGCCCGAACCCGACAAGCCCGTGATGACGACCAACTTGTCGCGCGGAATTTCCAGATGGATATTTTTCAGGTTATGCTCGCGGGCACCGCGAATGATGAGTTTATCCTGGGACATTTGTGATTTTTCGATCTACGATTTTCGATTCAGAGGAATATTCTAGCACAAACAAGGAAAATGGGCAAAGAGAAGTGGGACAAATCGAAAATCGGCAAGCGAAAATTGAATTGTGGTATAATCGGTGCTAAAAGAAGATCAGGAGGTAACGATGCCACAAGAAAAATTTATGTTGCGCGTAGGTGCGCTGGCAGGCGCGCTGGCAGTGCTGTTGCTCGTTCTGATGATTCTCATCGGTTTGCAAATCGGACCCGACTTGGAGCATTTGAGTTCGCTCTCACCGACGCGCGTGGCGGCATTGTTTGTCAGCAGTCAGGACAAACTGCGGCTGATGATGGCGATTGATGATTTGTTTGCTCTGGCGTACGTCGTCGCGTTCATCGGGCTGGCGATGTACGCAAAGCCGCGTTTGCCGTTGCTCGCTTGGATCGGATTGGGATTCGCGCTGGCGACCGGCGCCCTCGATTGGCTGGAGAACAGCATCACGCTCGGCTTGATTGCGTACACATTGCCCGACAAAGCGCGATTGAGTGTGGAGCCGCTGCTTGCATTGAACGTCATTACGCAGGTGAAATTCTTGTGCGCGAATGGTGCCGTCGCGTTGTTTGGCATTGGCATCTGGAACGCGCGGTGGTTGAATCGCGCGGCAGCGATTTTGTTCTGGCTGTTCGTTCCCGTGAATGTGCTGGCGTTCATCAGCGCGCCGCTGGCGAGCGCGCGCATTGTGGGGATGCTGGTGTTGTTGGTTGTGGGTGCGGTCGTGTTGTGGACATCCGAGTAGTCACCTCTTCGCATAGGCATATAGGCATAACGATACACAATTGCGTGACATGGATTTTCTTTTTGAGGAAGCAAAACGCTATGCGAATTCAGTGTTGATTGAGACCCTTGCATAATTGATTTTTGAGTTTCTCCTGACGTATGGTATCACTTGATGCAAGACATCAAGATACCTATTCAGGAGGAACTCCCATGAAGTCTCGTTCCGCTCCAGTACTTTTCCAACCCAACGCTGATCCCCTGAACCCTGTGCCACCACCGGGACGTACCAGGGGATTGAATGTCCACGCCGTGCGGCTGATTAATCTCACCCGAGCCGACCAGCGTGCCCAACGTGCTATGCAAATCAGTTATCGGTGTCGTCCTGCACTACCGTCGGGAGCAGGGCGAAAACAAGAGTATGCCGATTGGTCCATTCTATTGCTCTCCCTCATCCAGGCTCTCTGGCAACTCTCGCAAGAACAGGTGGTCGCTTGGGCGGCAAGCTGGCCCGCTCTGGCGCACGCCTGCGGATTTCACGGACGGGTGCTTTCCGCCAGCCAATACTCGCGTCGGTTGAAACGCCTCGGACTCTTTCCCTATTTCGTGTTCTTTGTCTCGTTGGTGATTGAACTCACTTCGCTCGGGGTGATTCGCGGCGATGACCTAATCATCGACTCAACGTTTTTGCGGGCCTGGTCACTCAAAGATACGGTAGCGGGGTGGTATTATCGGGTAGGGCAGATCAACGAGCGCTTTGGATTCAAAGTGCACACGCTTCTCTGCCGCTGGTCCAGTTTGCCCGTCTTGTTTATGGTGACCCCCGCGAATTGGCACGATAGCGTGGTGGCTATCCCACTCTTGGTGGCGGTGAAAACACTCTATGGTTTCAGGATTCGGATTGTGCGTGCCGATGCTGCTTATTGGAACTATGCAGTACATCACAGAATTGGCGTGGTCAAGGTTCTAAGTTTGGATAAGCAGGACGCTTGGAGTATACTTTGAGCACACTTGAAATCTTTCCTCAAGAGGTGCTCCAATGTTCGCTC
>DAOTYB010000170.1:0-11391 GCA_034435315.1 Anaerolineae bacterium
TCTGCGGCGTGGGAAGGGGGAAACAAGGGAATAGGGGATGTGGGCGGGCGGCTTCGCCGCCCGCCCACACCCCTCCTCCCATCTCCCCCTGCTCTCCCCGCTTTACGGGGAGAGCAGGGGGCTGGGGATGAGAGGGGGCATTCCCGTAGAGACGAAAGATTTTCGCCCGTACAACGACGGCGAAACAACTAGCACCGTAACCTTCCGAATGGCGGAAAAGACTTGTGCACACCTTAGACCCGCAACGTTTTCCAGCGTCCCGCGCGAAAGCGTAACGAGACGAGGAGCGCGCGCACGGCAAAATCGCTAATCCACGCTATCCACATTCCAAAAAGTCCCAGCCCCAGGACAATCCCTAACACGTACCCCACAAACACGCGCACCAGCCAGATGCCGATGAACGTTACCGCGAGAGTCGCGCGTGTATCGCCGGCGCCGCGCAAGGCACTGGCAAGGATCATACTCACGGATAGAAAGGGTTGCCCCAGCGCGATAAACGTCAGACACATCTGCGCGGGTCCCCACACGTCCGCATCGGTGGTGAACAGACGCACGAGCGGTTCGCGCCAGATCAAGAACGCGATGCCCATCACGACCATCCACACGGTTCCACTCTGCAACGCCTGATACGCGCTCTGTTCGGCGCGTTCGGGATTTTTTGCCCCCAGATTCTGTCCCACTAACGTCGTTGCTGCAACGCCAAAGGCAAACGCCGGCATAATCGAAAAGCCGCTGATGGTGAATGCGATTTGCTGTGCCGCATAATTCGCCGTGCCCAGCGACACTGCCATCGCCGCGAACACCAAAAAGCCGGCCTGAAAAACGATTTGCTCTGCCGCGCTCGGCAAGCCAATGTTCAAAATACGCGCAATCACGTCGCGATGAAATCCCCAGCCCCAGCGCCAGTCGAGCGGCAACACCTTGTTGCGCTTGAACAAGACATAGACGATGAGGCACGCGCCGATCACGCGCGAGGTCGTAATCGCGATCGCGGCACCCAGCGCGCCCAGGCGCGGAAAACCAAAGTTGCCAAAGATGAACGCGTACGCCAGAAAGATGTTGATGAGATTGATGAACCCGGTAATCCACATCGGCGTCAGCGTATCGCCCGCGCCGCGCAGCGTGCCACTGCCGATGAACATCACACCCATCGCGAACGAGAACAACGAAACGATCCGCAGAAACGCACTCGCCAGCGCGCTCACTTCTGCCGTCGCGCCCATCACTCCCACAATCGCATCCGCAGTAAACCAGGTGACCAGACCAATGCCCGCGCCGACCATCACACCGAGCGTGAGCGATTGCTTGGCGATGCGTTCGGCTTGGTGCAGGTCTCCCGCGCCGATAGCGCGCGCCACCAGCGCGGTGTTGCCCACCGCCAGCCCCATAAACGCCACTTGCAGGAAAAACGTCAATTGTCCACCCAGCCCAATGCCGGCAATCGCGTCCTTGCCCAGTTGTCCCACAAAGATCATATCGAAAACCATCAGCATCGTTTGCAACAGGTTTTCGATGAGCGAAGGACCCGCCAACAAAAGCACGCGCCGATTGATTGTAATCGGCGCGTTCGGCGGCGGCGGTTGGCGCAGGGCAGCAATCTGCGCAGAAAAACGAGCCCAGGTTTGCTGTAGTTTTATTGCCATTGCATCACCACACGTGGAATTTCACCCACATTCTCCAGAACATAATCGGGGCGCACAGTTGCGCCTACCAGATGCTCGCGACGCGTGACACCGGTCAGCACGAGCGCGGTGCACGCGCCCACAGCACGCCCCATCGCAATATCGGTTTCCAGACGATCCCCAACGACAAGGCACGCTGGCGCGGGCACCCCCATCTGTTCAATTGCCGTGTGGAGGATGAACGGCGAGGGTTTGCCCGCCACAAATTCTACCGCTTTGTTGGTCGTCGCCTGAATCGCCGCGATGATGCCGGCACAATCGGGAATCTCGCCCTCTTCTACAGGACACGACGCATCGGCATTCGTGGCGATAAAATGCGCGCCGTGAAACTTGATCGCCTGAAACGCAATGTTGAGTTTGCGATAATCGAATGTGCGATCAAACGCCGCGACGACATACTCGATGTGCGCGGGCTCGTCCGTCAAATGGATGCCTGCCGCGCGCATTTCTTCGTGCAACGCCGGCTCGCCGATGACAAAGACGCGCGCCGACGGCGCGTGACGCTGCAAGTACGCCACCAACACGCGCACCGACGTGATGACATCGCGCGGTGTCGCCGGAATGCCCAGGCGCGTCAGTTTTGCCGCATACGCGGCAGCAGGTTCAAGCGGTTTGTTGGAGATAAAAACGCACGGCAGTCCCCGTGCGCGAATTTCCGCCAGTGTTTCGACAGCCCCCGGTAAAACGCGTTCGCCCAGATATACCGTGCCGTCGAGATCGAAGATGAATGCCTGAATGTTCGTCATCTGGTGACGCCAAGTATAGCACGCTTTATGCTGGAAGGCAATTGACCAGCACCCCCGCGCGAATGTGCGCGCGCAGGTCGCGCATCAATCGCAGCATCATTCGCAAATTGTGCAGCGTCGCCAGCCGATAGTACGTTAATTCTCTGGCGCGGTGCAAATGATGCAAATACGCGCGCGAAAAATGCCGACAGGTGTAACAATCGCACGTCGGGTCAATCGGCGCGCGATCGAGCGCATAGCGCGCGTTGCTGATGTTGAGCCGTTGTTCGGGATTCTCGGCGATCTCGCGCGAAACGATGAGCGCGCCATTGCGCGCCCAGCGCGTCGGCGCGGCGCAATCGAACAGGTCAATGCCGCGCGCAACGCTGGCGATAATGTCCGCAATTTCGCCGATGCCAAGCAGGTGGCGCGGTTTGTCTTCCGGCAAAAGCGGGATCGTCCATTCCAGAATCGCCAGCATCTCTTTTTTCGATTTGCCGAGCGAACCGCCGATGCACAAGCCCTCGAATGGCAGCGCGCCGATGAAACGCGCCGATTCTTCGCGCAAGTCACGATACGCGCCGCCTTGCACAATGCCCCACAACGATTGATACTCACGCCGCGTTTTGGCGTGTTGCGCCAAACAGCGCTCTGCCCAGCGATGCGTGCGCGCCAGCGCGGTGCGCGTGTACTCGTACGAATCGAGCGGCGAAGTACACTCATCGAACGCGACGACAAAATCCGCGCCGAGATGATGTTGAATTTGCATCGAACGTTCAGGGTCAAGCCGCATCAACGCGCCGTCGAGATGCGAACGAAACGTCACGCCGTCGTCGTCAATTTTGCAAAGCGGCGTACCTCTAGAGGAAGCAAGGGAGGATGACATCTTTCTCCCCCTCTCCTCCTCTCGTTCGCTCTCCTGTTCTTCGGGAAAAATATCCGCAATCTTGCCAACGCCATCGCGAATTGCCGCGCCGAGCGAGAATACTTGAAAGCCGCCGCTATCGGTCATCAACGGGCGATGCCACTGCATAAACGCGTGCAAGCCACCCAGTTCCGCGATTTTCTCCGCGCCCGGTCGCAGCGCGAGATGGTAGGTGTTGGCGATAATCAGTTGCACACCCAGCGCTTCCAGATCATCGGCGGTGAGCGCCTTGACCGATGCCTGCGTCGCAACGGGCATAAAGTTCGGCGTTTCGATGTCGCCGTGTGCCGTGTGAATGATGCCTGTGCGCGCGCGAGTGTGCGGATCGCGCGCGGTGATGGTGAAGGTGAGTGTCATCTAGTAAAACAAGGTCCTTACCCGATGATACGGTTGCATCCCCGTTACGCGCGTCTGACTCGCCTGCCACAAAATCCAATCCACGTGAATACTCCAGAGTTTGCGTCCGCGTCGTGCGAGCGCGTCGCGCAAGAACTCGATTGCCCAGAGAGTTGCCGCGCGAATTTCGATTTCTTCGGGGCTACCCGCCGCGAGTTCGATCTGCGCGTCCACCTTACGCGCGAGCGCGGGCGCGTAGCGCAAAATTCCCCACGCGCGCAAAATCTGCGGCAGTTTGTAATCGGCGAATGCGGTGAGCGCGTCGAGACGCTCGAACGCGCCCCACGTTTTGCCGCCAAACGCGCCCCACAAATCGGCGACGAGGATTTGCGCGCGTTTGAAAAAGCGCACCTCGCGATGGTCGTACACCGCCACATCGTTGAACGACGCGAAATTGTCCGCAATCATCTGCGCGAGACGCGGCGCATCGCCGCGCGCATCGGCGACGAACGTTGCCGCGCTGCCGCCCCAGTGTTCGCGCAGAATCGTGCCGAGTTCGCGCGCGCTACGCCAGCGTTCCGTAAAGAGCGGAATCGTCGTGTTGCCGCGCAAGACGCGCGCCAGTTCGCGCGGGGCAAGGCGCGCGAGGAAATCGGCATCGGCAAAATGCGGCTCTTTTTCCAGCGCGCGCTTGAGCGCGGCAGCGAGTGCCCAATAGCCATCCAGTCGTTTGCCGCGATACATGATACCCCACTTGGGGTTGCCCCAGAAGCAAAAGTTGAGCGCGTCGAGCAGGAAAAGATAATTGACCGTGCGCGCCGTGCTATCAAAAAAGTGATAAGCGTAATTCCACGCGGGCGGCTCGGTGCGCGTGGCAACGAGCGCGTCTGCCACGCGTTCAACCGCATCGTAGTTGATGCGAACAAAACGCGCGCGCGAAACGACAAACGCCGTCGTCTTCAACACCTCCAGCGGATCCGCACGCGTCGCAAGAATCTTGTCACTTTGGCTCATTGGTTCATTGGCTCATTCACACATTTGGCTCATTGATTCATTGGCACATTGGCTCATTGAAATCACAACGGCTTGCCCGCCAGTCGCCGCAAACGTTCGCCGTCCTCTTCCCAGGCAATCGTCGTCAAGCCAAGTTTCTGACGAATTTGATCTTCGGGCATTCCGTTTTTGTAATCCTGCACCGCGCATGTCCAGCGCAAACTTTCGAACGATAACGTTTTGCCCAGTCCGGTCGCTTGCGCCAGATCCGCCAGCACGTACTCCAGATTACGCGCCGTGCATTCGAAGAGACGCTCGCGCGGTTGGTACTGTTCGAGGTAAATCGGCAACGTCGTCGCGAATTCGGGTGAGAGTTTGAGTTTGCGTTCCTTGAAGCGTTTTTTCACGTCGTCGTAACGAATGAAGAGCGTGGCGTTCTGCGGATCCGCCGCGTCGAGATCGCGCAAACGAATTGCCATCGTCTCGCTTTTCTTGATGCCGGTCGAAAGCAAGAGGGTGACAAGAAGCAAAGGGCGCGCATCGCGCTTGGGTGCGCGCAGCAAACTGCGCGCGTGTTCGAGCAGGCGCGCGATTTGATCGTCGTACAGAATGTCGGGAAGCGGCGCAGTGACCGGAATGTGCGCGATCGGCGCGGCAGGATCTTCCGCGATGACCTGCATTTGTTTGAGCCACGCGAAGAATCTTTTCAGCGTCGTCAAGCGGCGTTGGTACGATTTGGGTTTGCATGGCACGCCGCGCTCGTAGCGCAACCAATCGAGAAACTTTTGAATCGTCGCGGAGGTGATTTCGTTGATGGGGATGTTATCGCCGACGCGCTTGCGGAACAGATTCAAATCGCCGCCGAACGCTTGAATCGTGTGAGGCGACCAGTTCATTCGGCGCATTTGCGCGTGGTACGCGGTGATGGCGGCAACGAGCGACGAACGCGCGTGGAGTGGCTCCGCCGAAGGTTCAGGCGCGCGCGGCGCATCATCGCGCGGAGGTGGCACGCGTTTGATTTTTTTGCCGCGCGTCGGAAAGAGCGGCAGTTGTTCGTTGGGCATCGTTTGCGGTTGTACCACAGTTGCCGCGCGGTGTCAAGCGCGCAGTTGCTTTCGCGCGCGAGTTTGGATATACTCTGGCGCGAGGTTTGCAATGTCTTCCTTGCCCCCCGATTTCATCGCGCGCTTGCCGCGCCTGGTGCCGCCCGATCAACTCGACGCGGTGCTGCGCGCGTTCACGCGCCGCCCCACCACGTTCCGCGTCAACACGCTCAAGACGACGCGCGACGCGGTGCTGGCAGAACTCGCCGCGCGCGAGTTTCACGTCGAACCGGTGGCGTGGTATGCCGACGCGTTCATCCTGCGTAACAAATCCAAGCGCGAGTTGATCGAGACGCCGCTGTACACGCGCGGCGAAATCTACGTCCAGAGTTTATCGAGTATGCTGCCGCCGCTGGTACTCGCGCCGCAACCGAATGAGCGGGTGTGCGATCTCACCGCCGCGCCCGGTAGCAAGACGACGCAAATGGCCGCGCTGATGAACAACACCGGCGAAATCGTCGCGAATGATCGGAGTAAGATTCGCTTGAGCAAACTCGTCGCGAATTTGAAACTGCAAGGGGTGAAAAACGTTCGCACACGTCTGGCGAACGGCGAGGATTTGTGGAAAAAATTTCCCGAATATTTCGACCGTGTGCTTGTGGACGCGCCGTGCAGTCTGGAAGGGCGCTTTGAAGCGGGGAACGCCAAATCGTTTGGCGATTGGTCGCTCCGCAAAGTCGAGTTTCTCAGCGCGATTCAGTGCCACCTCTTGCGTTCGGCGGTGACGATGACGAAACCCGGTGGCATCATCGTTTATTCGACCTGCACACTTTCGCCAGAGGAAAACGAGCGCGTGATTGATTGGGTGCTGCAAAAAGAACCCCACCGCGTTCACGTCGAGCCGATTGAATTGCCGCTCGACAATGTTTTGCCCGGCATAATGCAGTGGGAACAACAAACATTTTCCGAACAAGTGCGTCACACGGTTCGCGTATTGCCCTCTGAATTGATGGAAGGATTTTTTCTCGCCAGATTACGCAAGTGCGGCTAACGTTCACTCTGCCACGCGCCGCGCCAGGTTTTTGATCCACTGTTGCGAGAACATTCGCCACGTTGCCAGCACCCCTTTGCCCACCTCGTCCGAATACGTCGCGAGATAGACCCAGGGCACCGGCAATCCCAGCCCAAACGCCGCGACGGACGCCAGCGGAATGCCAACGAGCCAGAGCGGTCCCACATCAATCAACGCGCTCGCGCGCACATCGCCGCCCGCGCGCAAAATGCCCACGATGTACAGCGAATTTGTCCCCTTGAGCCACAAGCCGCACGCCATCACCATCAGAATCTGCTGCGCGTAACCGCGCGTCGTCGCGTCCACGTTGTACAAATTGAGCAGCGCGTTCGCGCTCACCAGAATCATCGCGCCGATGAGTACACCAGCCCCCAGCGCGATTTGCAACAGACGTCTGGCATAGCGCAATGCGTGCGTTTCTTTGTCCGCGCCAATCGCGTTGCCGATGAGTACCGCGCCGCCGCCAGCCAGACCGATGAACGGCACGAATGCCACCGCCTCGATGGCAGTCGCAATATTCACCGCGGCAAGCGCCTCGGTGCCGATACGTCCGTAAATCGCGCTGTACGTCGAAATGCCCACCGACCACACGATTTCGTTGAGCGTTACAGGAAGCACCGCGCGGAGAACGTGCCCGAGGAAAGGTTTGTCGAACGCCCACATTTCGCGCGGACGCGCGGCAACGACCGAACCGCGCGCATAGACGATCGTCAGCAACACTACACATTCCAGCGCGCGCGCCAGCACGATACTCACCGCGCTCCCCAGCACACCGAACGCGGGTGCACCGAACGCGCCAAAGATGAGCACGTAACTCAAGCCCGCACCGAACGTCAGCGCGGCAATGCTGATGCTGACCGGCACACGCACGTTGCCCGTACTGCGTAACGCGACGGCATAACTGGTGGTGATTGCCAGCGGCACATAACTCCACCCTACGATACGCAGATACGCGCTGCCTTGCGCGATGACGGCGCTATCGGTAGTGTAGAGCGCCAGCGCGAATTCGGGAACGACGAGCGCGATGAACGAGAACAAACTCGCGCCGAGCAGACTCAACCCAACACAAACTCCCAGCACGCGGCGAATGTTCTTGACATCGCGTTTGCCCCAGAACTGCGCGACGAAAATCGCCGAACCGCTGCCCACGCCAAACAGCAACAACTGGAACAGAAACAGAATTTGATTGGACAGACCGACCGCCGCCACCGCTGTTTCGCCCAGTTGCCCAATCATCGTTATGGTGACGAAACCGAGGAGCGAAAAAATCAGTTGTTGCAGCGCGATGGGGAACCACAATCCGCCGAGCGCGCGGAAGAAATCCTTGTCCTCAAAAAATCCGCGCATGATTTCTCACAATGCCTTTTTGGCTTGCGCGATTTGCGCGCGCACCGCGTTGGGTCCCGTCCCACCGACAATCTCGCGCGCGGCAAGCGCGCGCGAAAAATCGAAAACGTCTCGCACGTCGGCATCGAACTGCGGCGCGATCTGTTTATACTCGTCAAGCGACAACTCTGCCAGCGTGATGCCGCGCGCCTCTGCGCGTTTCACCGCTTCGCCCACCAACCGATGCGCTTCACGGAACGGCACGCCGCGCCGCACGAGATAGTCGGCAAGGTCGGTTGCGAGGAGCGAAACGTCGAGCGCGGCGCGCATCTTGTCCGCGTGGACGCGCATTGTGCGAATCGCCCCTGTCAGCACCGGCAGCAACGCGTCGAGTGTGTCCACCGCATCGAACAGCGGCTCTTTGTCCTCTTGCAAATCTTTGTTGTAGGACAGGGGCAAGCCCTTCAACACCGTCAGCAGAGTCGTCAAATCGCCCAGCAAACGTCCGGCTTTGCCGCGCGCCAGTTCCAGCGCGTCCGGATTTTTCTTCTGCGGCATCAGACTGGAGCCAGTCGCGTACGCGTCATCGAGCGTGATAAAACCAAACTCGGCGGAAGAGTACAGCACAAGGTCTTCGCCCAGTCGCGAGAGGTGGACGCCGATGAGCGCGGCAGCGAACAAAAACTCGGCGATGAAATCGCGGTCACTCACCGCGTCCACACTATTTTCGCTCACGCGCGCAAAACCGAGTTCGCGCGCGAGGAATTCGCGATCAATGCCGAGCGCGTTGCCTGCGAGCGCGCCGGCGCCCAGCGGCAAAACCGCCACGCGTCGCGCGCAATCCACCAGACGTTCGCGATCGCGCGCGAGCATCCAAAAGTACGCCATCAACCAGTGCGCGAACAAAATCGGCTGCGCGCGTTGCAGGTGCGTGTAACCGGGCATCAGCACGTCGAAATGCTGTTCGGATTTTTCGACGAGCGCGGCTTGGAGAGTAGAGATTTGAGATTGGAGATTTGCGATGGAGTCGAGGACGAAGAGGCGCGTGGCGGTGGCAACTTGATCGTTGCGGCTGCGCCCGGTGTGCAACTTGCCGGCGACCGCGCCGACGAGTTCGCCTAGACGCCGTTCGATAGCGGTGTGAATGTCTTCGTCACTCGGTTGCGCGGCAAACGTGCCCAGCGCAAATTCCTGTTTGATCTGCATCAAACCCTTGAGCAGCGTGTCGCGTTCGGACTCGCTGATGAGGTTGGCGCGCGCGAGCGCGCGTGCGTACGCGCCACTGCCGCGAATGTCCGCATCGTACAATCGCCAATCAAAGCGAAACGACGCGTTGAGGTACGCAAAGCGATCATCCATTGATTTTGAGAATCGTCCGCCCCACATCCTTCAATCTCCCATCTCCAATCTCTAATCTCTAATCACAAATGCGGCACAAAGTCCGTCAGCACCGATCCGCCGATGAACTCGCGCAAAATCGAATCTTCGGGCACACAGCGCGCGTCGGCGGGCTTGAACCATTCCAGGAAGGTGAGCAGACGCCGCGCTTCAACGTATTCGGGTGCGCCGGGTTCGATTTGGCGCAACAACGGTTCCGCCAGCGGTTTTAACATGGCGAGTTCGTACACCAGAGCCGAGTTGAACATCAAGTCGGCTTGTTCTTGATAAGGAAAGATGTTGCGATCTTCACCCCGCCGTACATTTTCCCAGTGCGCAATCGTTTGTTGCGCGCTATAGCCGCGCGTGCGCGCGTCGCGCACGATGCGGCGCAACAGGCGCGTGTCCGAGGTTGCCACGCGGTTGAGCCGATCCATCTTGAGTGGTGTCAGCGCCGAGACGTAAATGCGCAAGATGCGTTCCGCTGGCAACTGGGTCACCAGATTGGGATTCAAGCCGTGAATGCCTTCGATGAGCAAGATGTGATTGGGAGTCAACTGCACCGTGGGACCCGTCTCGCGTTCGCCGGTTTGAAAATTATAGTGCGGTAAGGTCACGCGTTCGCCATTGATGAGGGCAACCAATTGGCGATTGAATAATTCCAGATCGAGCGCGTGCAGACTTTCGAAATCGTACTGACCACTGGCATCGCGCGGGGTGTCGGCGCGCGCCAGAAAATAATCGTCGAGACTGAGCGGAAAGGGACGCAAGCCATTCGCCAGGAGTTGGATGGTCAGTCGGCGCGCAAAGGTTGTCTTACCGGATGAGGACGGTCCGGCAATCATCACCAAACAGACGCGCTCGCGCTGCGCGGCAATCGCTGAAGCGATCTCGGCGATGCGTTGCGCGTGGAGCGCTTCGGACACCAGCACGATTTCGCGCGTGTGACCGTTCAGGATAGCCTGATTCAGCGCGCCCGCATCGGAAATGCCCAGACGCGCCAGCCATTCGCCGTACTCACGAAAGACGGCGGTGATTTTGGGCGAATGTTGCACCGGTTCAAGCGCGTGCGGACGATGACGGCGCGGAAATTGCAGAACGAACCCCGGCGGATAATTTTGAACGTGAAAGTGTTTGAGATAGCCGGTCGAAGGCACCATCATCCGTCCGAGGAAGTAACGCTTGACGTTGCGCAAAACGTGCAGACGTACCTCGGTACGCGGACTCTGTTTGAGCAAGAGGGCTTGCGCTTCGTCACCGCTGACTTGCGCGTTGGCGAGCGCGACGCTCACGGGAACAGTTTCGCGCGTGATGGGCAAATCGGCGGCGGCAAGCGCGCGCATCCGCTCTTCGATCTGCGCCAGTTCTTTTTCGGTAAAGGGTTCACGGTTCAGGACACGACAGAACAAGCCACCAAACGTCAGCGAGTGGTCTATGGTGATGCGCGCCTGAAAGAGTTCATGCGCTACAACTTCGAGCAGCAGAATGAGCCCGCGTTGATACATTCGCATCCCATCTTCGGTCGCCATCGAGATAGGCTCAACATCCACGTCGGCGATGATGGGCTCACTCAACTCGGCGAGGCGACCATTGACGAGCGCGCCAACGACCGGTGCGGCTTGGGGCGCGGTGGCTTTTTTGATGAACGCTTCGAGGCGCGTGCCGGCGGGTGCGCAAAAGACGCGGCCGTCGTGAAAGCGTACCTGCACGTCGGGACGATGTTCACATTCGCGAACCAGATTATCGTAGTTTGAGTGCAACATCATCGTTTCCTCGTCCTCGTCAGCCTTTGGTTTGAATCCATAACATTACGCGTAATTACTCAGCCGTACCGTCAATCGCGAAAAGCCCCACCCCCTTGCCCCCTCCCCACGCCGCTCTGCGGCGTGGGGAGGGGGAATCAGTAAGGGAA
>DAOTYB010000171.1:0-5093 GCA_034435315.1 Anaerolineae bacterium
GCCGTAATAAAGCGTGCAGTAAGGTGGTATGGCACTTCACCACCGCCGAGGCTCGCATCAAACTCAGGCGGCTGTATCCTGTTTTAAAAGAACAGAATATAACCTAACAAGGCACTAGGGGGTGGGGCTTTACGCCATAGACAGCCGGCTGAGTAATTAAAATGAAATGAAAGTTTGTGCCCGTGTCGGGTATACTCAGGAGAATACGTAGTATGGAAGATCAAGCCAAACTGATTGCTGGCTTACAAGCCGCGTGGCGACGCGAGATGGCGGGCGCACGCACCTATCGCGCACTGGCACAGCGCGCACGCTCTAAACAGCAACGGGAGGTGTTGAATCGTCTTGCCGAAGCCGAAGAGCGACACGCGCAAACGTGGGAGCAACGCTTGCGCGAACTGGGGAGCGCGCCACTGCCATTTCGCGAATCGTGGCGCGAACGCGTGTGGCGCTGGTTGCTTGTGCAATCCGGTACCGAGAACGCGTTACGGCGAATCGAACAGAGTGAAGAGAGCGATACCGCCGCTTATGCACAACTGACGGCTCTGGCTCACGCCGACACCGATCGCGCCGCGTTACGCGCGAACGAGCGCGAAGAACAGGTGCACAGCCAGGTGCTGCAAGAGATGACTTCCCCACAGGCGCGTCTCGATTTTATCTTGAAGAAAGAAAAGTGGCACGTGCGCGGCGGTGGCTGGATCGGTCAGGCGATTTACGGGATGAATGATGGGATTGGCTCGGTGTTTGGCGTCGTCGCTGGTGTGGCGGGTGCTACCAACGCGTCATCGTTGTTCGTCATTGTGAGTGGTATCGCCGGCGTGATCGCCAATGCGCTTTCGATGGGGGCGGGCGCGTATCTGGCTGCCAAAGCGGAACGCGAGGTGTACGAAGCCGAGTTGGCGCGCGAGCGCGAAGAGATCGAACTGAACCCAGAGCAAGAGCGCGAAGAGATGGCATTGTTCTATGAACTGAAAGGATTTACGTCTCAGGAGGCGCGTGAACTGGCGCTCCGTATGGCAGAACGTCCCGAACAGTTGCTCAAAACATTGGCATCGGAAGAACTGGGGTTATCGGCAGAAACATTTCCCGATCCTCGCATCGAAGGGCTGAGTGCGGGCATTTTCACCGCGCTCGGTGCGTTTGTGCCGGTGGTGCCCTTTTTCTTTGCCGATGGGATGCCAGCGGTGATTGCCTCGTTCGTCATCAGCGCGCTGGCATACTTTGTGGTCGGCGCCGCCAAAGTGTTGGTGACAGGGCGTCATTGGTTGCGCAGCGGATTGGAGATGTTGTTGATTGGTCTGGGCGTGGGAATCATCACCTACTTTATCGGAACTTTGTTTCAGGTAAAGTGAACACCGCAAATGTTCAAGACTCGCCCTCTCACTCCACGCCATACCCCAGCCGCCTGGGCAATCTTCCCGCTGGGCTTTGCCACCGCGCTGTCGCTGATGGGCGACGGGACTCTGTACACCGTCCTGCCCACGCGTTTTGCCGATGCGGGCATCGCACTCGGCTTTGTTGGTGTCATCCTGAGCGTCAACCGCATCATCCGCTTGGTCACGAACAACACGATGGGCTGGTTCTTCGACCGCCTGCCGAATCGCCGCGCGATCTTTCTTGGCTCGCTCGCGCTCGGCGTCGTCACGACGATGATGTACGCCACAAGCACCACTTTGCCGTCGCTACTCCTGGCGCGCCTGCTGTGGGGATTGGCGTGGTCGGGCATCTGGATTGGCGGCAACGCGCTGGTGCTGGAAATGGCGCCCGAAAAGGCGCGCGGGCAGTGGGTCGGCATTTTTCAGATGTGGTTCTTTTTCGGCTCCGCGCTGGCATCGTTCACCGGCGGCGTGTTAACCGACATCGTGGGTTATCGTGGCGCGTTGTGGATCGGCGCGAGCATTTCCGCGTTCGGCGCGTTCGTCGCGCTCGTCGCGTTGACGATGCGACGCGCGGACCAGCACACCCTCACGACGTTACCCCGCGCGCGTGTCTCGCTCTGGCACAACGTGCGCACGCTTTCGCCGGCGATGTGGGCAACGGTCACGGCGCAAGGCGTCAATCGGCTGGCGGCGGCTGGTGTCGTTTCGGCGACGCTGGGGTTGATTGTGCAGCAAACGTTTGGGACGGGATTGCAACTGGGCGCGCTCCACATCGGCATCGCCAGTTTGAGCGGCGTGCTGCTTGGCTCGCGCACGCTCATCAGTCTGGTGGGCGCGCCGATTGCCGGCAGAAGCTCGGATCGCGCGCGCGGACGCTGGGGCTTGCTCGCGTTCAGTTTGTTCGCCGGCGCGCTCGGCACCGCGCTGTTGCCCGCGTCGCAACTCGGCGTTTTGATTTTCGCGACCATCGTTTCCGCGCTGGCGTACGGCGCGACGCAGTCGCTTTCCACCGCGCTCGTCGGCGATTTGTCGAAGAAGGAAGAGTACGGGATGCATCTGGGGTTGTTCAACACCTCCGGCGATCTCGGCAGCGCGATCGGTCCGCTGGTGGCGTACGCGCTGCTGCCGATCACCGGCTTGCCCGCCATCTACATCGGTTGCGGCGGCGTGATGCTGGCAATGGCGCTGTGGGCGATGCGGTTTCGACATCACGTCAAGCGTGATGCGTGAAAAAGGAGAAGGACAATGGCAAAAACTGAATCAGTTCCCAATGAGATGCGCGCGACGTACGATGCCATCGTCGCACTCACCGACAAGGTGTGTCAAGAACACCTGAACGACGAGTACGCTGCGCTGTGTCGCCAACTCGCCGCCGCGCTGGCGCGCAAACGCCCCTCGCCACTCGCGCGCGGCAAAAAGGAGGTGTGGGCGTGTGCTATTGCGTACACCATCGGCGCGGTCAATTTTCTGTTCGACAAAACCCAGAAACCGCATCTGCGCGCGGATGAACTGTGTCACTTGTTCGGCGTCAGTCCAAAAACCGCGAGCGCGAAATCCACCTTGATTCGTAAGATCTTCGATATGTTCCAGATGGATCCGCGCTGGACGTTGCCCAGTTTGATGGACCAGAATCCGATGGCGTGGATGATTATGGTCAATGGTCTCATTGTGGACGCGCGCTACGCGCCGCGTGAGATTCAAGAGATCGCGTTTCGCAAAGGATTGATTCCGTACATTCCCGGCGAGCGTCCGCGCGATACTGCATCCGATTGACTCCAAGTTATGATGAGCCGTTCGATCGCCTGCTTTGTTTCGCCCCACGGCTTTGGTCATGCCGCGCGCGCGTGCGCCGTGATGAACGCGCTGCACGCGCGCGCACCGACACTCCACTTGCACATTTTCACGCGTGTACCGCGCTGGTTCTTTGCCGAATCGCTGGACGGCGCGTTCACGTATCACGCCTGTCTCACCGACATTGGTCTGGTGCAAGACAATGCGCTGGAAGAGAACTTGCCCCAAACCTTGCGGCGTTTGCGCGAATTTTATCCCTTTGCCGAATCCCTCATCTCCAATCTTTCGCAGCGCGTCACTCGATTCAAGTGCGAACTTGTGCTGTGCGACATTGCGCCGCTGGGAATCGCTGTCGCGCGCGCGGCGAGCATCCCTTCGATGCTCATCGAAAATTTTACGTGGGATTGGATTTACGCGGGGTACACGCGTGACGAGGCGCGCTTTCAACCGTACGTCACCTACCTGCGCAGCATCTTTCGCGCGGCGGATTATCACATCCAGACCGAGCCGGTCTGCGCGCGTCGCGCGTGCGATCTGATCACGCCGCCGGTCAGTCGCGAACCGCGCACCTCGGCGCGACAGGTGCGCGCGCGATTGGGCATTCCGTCCCACGCGCGCGTCGTCTTGATTACGATGGGTGGCATTCCCCAGCGCCACGCGTTTCTCGATCGGCTGATGGACATCCAGCGTGTGTATTTCGTCATTCCCGGCAACAGTCATCGCGCGGAAAAACGCGGCAATCTGATTCTGCTGCCGCATCGTTCCGAATTTTACCATCCTGATTTGGTGAACGCGAGCGACGCGGTGATCGGCAAAGCCGGCTACAGCACCGTTGCCGAAACGTATCGCGCGGGTGTGCCGTTTGGCTTCGTCTCGCGCGAGAAATTTCGTGAGGCAAAGACGATGGCGCGTTTCATCGAAACGCAAATGCACGGCATCGAAATCTCGCCGGACGAGTTCGAGAGTGGGCGATGGCTCGCGCGGCTCGATGATTTGCTGGCGTTGCCGCGCGTCGCGCGCTGTGAGCCAAACGGCGCGACACAAATCGCCCAATTCATCCAAAACGTTCTGGAGGCACAATGAATCCACCCGAAAACACTTCGCTTGCCAATGCGGTGACGGCGTACGCCACGATTCTTTCTGGCATCGTGCCACTCGCACTCTGCTGGCTAATGTCGCCACAACCGCGACGGTGATTGTTCGCGTATCTGTGCGTGTTCATCACAGGTGTCCCAACCGTGTGGATGCACGGCTTTGGCGAAGCGTTTCCCGCGCGCGTAGCCGACATCGGTACGAACTTGTTATTGGCGTGGGCATTGCAGGTCGCCGTGCTGGGCGATTTTTTTACGCGCAGGACACAAACGCGCGTGGCGATTGTTTCTGCCATCATCAACCTGGCGTACATCGTTTGGTTGATTGCGGAGGGACCGCAACGCAAACTCGCCATCACGTTCGGACAATCGGGGGAGTTCACGTGGGTGAATTGCTCCTGATCGCGAACTCGGTGTTCGTCGTCGCGCTGTTGTATGCGCGGCGCGCGCAAATTCCGCGCCCGCGCACAGTTTGCTTCATCTGGTCACACTGTTCTTTTTCATCGGTTTGCTGTTTGCCACACAATCGAATCATCGGTTGGATTTCACGGTGGTGGCGTATCACGCTATCTGGCACATCGTCAGCGCGTATGGATTCATCGTGCTGTGGGCATTCAATCACGCGCGATTTTTCGGTGTGGCAAGCAAGAGTGGAAAGGAGTGACAAATGTCTCGTATCATCAAGTAGACCAATTTATCCATCTACCTGCCACCTGTTTACCAGACAATTTAAGATAAGCCCTGTAGCCGTTTCTGAGCGGCGTATATTTCTGCCACTGCAGCCGCCGAATCGAATTCGGCGGCTCAAGGATGCAAAAATCGGTTGATGGGTTTT
>DAOTYB010000172.1:0-13015 GCA_034435315.1 Anaerolineae bacterium
ATGAAAGTTTGTGCCCGTGCAGGGTATAGAATCATCTCAGGATCATTCTCCGAGGTGCTAATGACTAGTTCATCGTCTTCCACCTTGCTTTCTCCCTCGCCCATTTACCTTGACCATTCTGCGACCACACCGATAGACCCGCGCGTAGTAGAAGCAATGCTCCCTTACCTCACCGAGCACTATGGCAATCCTTCCAGCCTGCATCGCTGGGGGCAAACCGCGCTGGCAGCGCTGTACGACGCGCGCCGCACCATCGCTGATATTTTGCACGCGCGCCCCGATGAAATCGTCTTCACCGGTTGTGGCTCGGAGAGCGATAATCTGGCGATACGCGGTGTCGCCTTTGCCTTGCGCGCGCGCGGCAATCATATCATCACCACGCCGATTGAGCATCACGCCATCTTGCATACTGTGGCACAACTCGAAAAAGAATTTGGCTTTGAGGTGACGCGTGTGCCGGTCAACCGCTATGGCGCGGTCAATCCCGACGATATTGCACGCGCGATCACCCCGCGCACGATTTTGATTAGCGTGATGTACGCCAACAACGAAGTCGGTACGATTGAACCGATCGCCGACATCGCGCGCCTCGCGCGCGCTCATCGCGTTATTTTTCATACCGACGCCGTACAGGCTGGCGGCTATCTCGAACTCGATGTAGAGAAACTCGGTGTGGATTTAATGTCCCTCGGCGCGCACAAATTTCACGGTCCCAAAGGAGTTGGTGCGCTGTACGTTCGCACGGGTACACCGCTCCTGCCGATGCAAACCGGCGGTGGACAAGAACGCGGACGGCGCGCGGGTACGGAGAACGTGCCCTACATCGTCGGTATGGCGACCGCGCTCAAGATTGCCCAGAGTGAACGCGACGCGACGAACGCGCGCTTGCGGGCACTGCGCGAAAGATTGTGTGAGGGGATTCTGGAACGTGTGCCGGGAGCACAACTGACCGGCGATCCGCGCAATCGGTTACCGGGGCACACCAGTTTCGTTATTCCCGGCGCCATCGGTGACGAGATGGTGCTCGGACTCGATCTGGCAGGTGTGGCGGCTTCGACCGGCAGCGCGTGCACCGCTGGCTCCGCTGAGCCCTCCCACGTACTCGCCGCAATGGGCTATGCACCCGATCTGGCGCGGGGCGCGCTACGCCTGACGCTCGGACGCGGTAACACCGCAGCAGAAGTGGAATACGCCGTGAATGCAGTTGCCGATGTGGTGCAGAAACTGCGGCACAAATGATGGATTTTAAGAAAATAAATTGGTAATGCTTTACCTCTTCTTGGGGACATCCCCTCTCATCCCCCTACCCCCTGCTCTCCCCGCAAAGCGGGGAGAGCAGGGGGAGATGGGAGGCGTGGTGATGGCGGGCGGCGCAGCCGCCCGCCATCACCACGTCCTTTGACTCCCCCGTTGGGGCGAAAAATTTTTCGCCCCAATGGGGAAGGGGCAGGGGGTGGGGCTATGCGGTTGCACAAGTGCAACAGGTGGGCTGAGAAACTTGCCCCCAAACTGAATTGCACCGACTGAACAGGGCGTGTGCAAAGTCGCTTGACAGATTGTCGGGCGACTCAAGTCGCAGCAACCAAGCACTGCCAGGTCGCCCTGCGGCGACTCGAGCAGCCGACGCAGGTCGGCTTTGCGTGGTTGTTGCGGCGGTTTCAACCGCTCGTGCCTGACTTTGCACACGCCCTGACCGACTGAACACTCCGCATTGCGTATTTGCGCGATTGTGGCTATAATTTATGTGACCTATGCAAAACGATTGGGAATTTTACCCCCGCGCTGCCTCCCACGTGGAGACACGCCAGCGCAACGCCATTACCGCGTTGCTGGTTGTCACCTTGCTGGTGTCTGTGGTTAGTGCCATCGTGATACCGGGAGGCTTGGGACTGCTGGCAGGCTGGCTCGAGTTGCAAGAGCAAAATCGTCAAGCCGCCCAGATTCATTTCAATCGTGGACTGAGTTATCTCGCCGAAAAGTATCCTGAACTGGCGCGCAGCGAGTTTGAAATCGCGCTCAAGTACGCACCCGACTTTGAACCGGCGCGCCAGAAACTGGCGGAACTGCTCGAGTCGCCTCAGGAGACCAACGCCAGCGCGGCTCACGAGCGTATCGCTCGCGCGATGCTGGACGAAGCGCGCGCGCTCATCGCACAGAAAGAGTGGAGCAATGCCATCACGCGGCTGGAACAATTGCGTACCCTCAACCCTGCGTATCAGACCGATACAGTCAACGATCTGCTGTATCAGGCGTACGTCAACGCCGGGCGCGCCGCAGTCGCCGCAGGACAAATCGAAATCGCGCGGGGACGCTTTGAATCGGCTCTGGCGCTTCGTAACAACGATCCCGAGATCAAACGCCAGCGCGATCTAGCCGTGCTGTATCTGGAAGGGCAACAAGCGTTCGGTTTTAACTGGCAAACGGCGGTGGCTCGATTATCGGCACTCTATCAGCAAGACCCGAACTATGGCGATGTCAAGCAACGCCTGTACGAAGCCCACATCCAGTACGGTGACAAGGCGTGCAAAGAAGGCGCGTGGGCATTAGCGCAACGTGAGTACGATGCGGCACTGGCAATGCAGTATAGCGCGGCACTCGCGCAAAAACGTGCGCAGGTCCAGACGCTGTGCCGAAAACCCGCCACGCCGACCGAAGCCCCTGTGGCAGCAAGCACACCGCCGCCGGGCAGTACGCCAGCGCGCACTCCCACAACGGAGAGTTACACCTGGATCACTTCCACGGCGCGCGACAAAGCCTGCACCGGCACAGGTAGTCTCAGCGGCACAGTACGCGATGCTCTCGGGCGTGGCGTGCCCAATGTAGCCGTAGGCTATTATGCCGATCTCCTTGCACTCACCAGCACACGCACGAACGCCGCCGGGCAATATCAATTCACACTCGGCAAAGACGCCACCGTATTGCATGTGGTTATTCTCGGCGCTGATGGCAAGACCCCGATCAGTCTGTCGGCGGATGTGCATTATCCTGGTGGCTCGGTCGCCGGGTGTCACATTGTAATCGAGTGGCAAAAGGTACAGTGAACGCGAACCGTGAGACAGTGAATCGAATATCACGCATCACACCTCACGCGGCGCGCTCGAGGATAAGATGAAAAGAATTTTTCGCGTGATCGCTCTGGGCTTGATGGTGCTGGCGTATGCCTGGGCACCACTCACCGCGCAAAGCCCCAAACAGGTCAAGGTACTCACGGTCACCGGAGCGATTGATACGTGGGTCGAAGGATACATCAACCGTGGTATCGGTCTCGCCGAGCAGGAGGGTGCGCAAGCCGTGGTGATTTTGCTGAACACACCAGGTGGCGCACTCAACGCCACGCAGAACATCACGACGCGGATGTTGAACGCGCGCGTGCCGGTGGTGGTGTTCGTCTATCCCCAGGGCGCCTGGGCAGGTTCGGCAGGGACGTTCATCACGCTGGCAGCGCACATCGCCGCGATGGCACCCACCACGACCATCGGTGCCGCGCATCCCGTCGCCGGCGGCGGCGAACAGTTGGGCGAAACGGAACGCGACAAGGTCGTCAACTTTGCGGTGGCGATCATCCAGAGTCTGGCGCAACAGCGCGGACGGAATGCCGAGTGGGCAGCCAAAGCCGTGCGCCAGAGCGCCTCGGCGACCTCGCAAGAAGCGTTAGAGTTGAACGTGATTGACCTGATTGCCACTGACGTGAACGATTTGTTGAACAAGTTGGACGGCAAAACCATCACGACGCTAGCGGGCACGGTCACTTTGCAAACGCGGCACGCCGAACCGGTCTATGTAGATATGAACTGGGCAGAACTGATTTTGCACACGATGGTGGACCCCAACATTGCCCTGATTCTGCTGCAACTCGGTCTGCTCGCGCTCGTCGTCGAGTTGTACAATCCAGGCGCCATCTTCCCCGCCGTGTTTGGAGCGATTTGTCTGGTGCTGGCTTTTGTGGCGCTGGGCAACTTGCCTGTCAACTGGGGCGGCGTGTTGCTCATCGTGATGGCAGTGATCGCGTTCATCATAGACTTGAACGTGAATAGTCTAACGCTCACCGTCGGCGCGCTGGTGATGTTCGTTCTGGGCGCGTTGATGCTCTTTACGCCGTTCACCCCCCAACCTCCTACGATGCCCAGCGTGTCCGTCTCGCCCTGGGTGATTCTCATCACCGGCGGTACGATGGCGGCGTTCTTCCTGTTCGTTTTAGGCGCGGTGGTGCGCGGGCGGCGCTATCCCGTGATGAGCGGCACCGAAGCGCTCGTCGGTGAGAGCGGTGTGGCTCTGTCTGAACTGGCTCCGAATGGCATTGTGCGCGTCAAAAGTGAAGAGTGGGTAGCCGAAGCCCTCGAAGGTCCCATCCAGCCAGGCGAAACGATTCGCGTGGTCAAGGTCGAGGGGCTGCGCCTCAAGGTCGTTAAATATAGTACACCGATTGCGGCGGGAATGCCTCAGAGCACACCGAGCATACCCGACCGCGCTCAAACCAAGGAGGATTGATGCTATGACTACACAGACACTTACCACCCTGACGTGCATTGTCTTTTTCTTTGTGGTCTTTGCACTGTGGCTATTCGCGATGGCGATTAAAATCGTGCGCGAATATCAACGGCTGGTCGTGTTTCGACTCGGCAAGTGCGTTGGGGCACGCGGACCGGGTCTGGTCTTTCTGATTCCCTTTATCGAAACCGCCACGTGGGTAGATTTGCGCGAAAACTTTCTCGAAGTGCCCGCGCAAACGACGATTACCAAAGACAATGCACCCATCTCGGTAGATTTTCTCATCTATTGGAAAGTCGTTGATCCCGTCGCCAGCGTGGTGCAGGTGCAAAACTTTGCTGGTGCATCGCAAGGTATTGCGACCACCACGTTGCGCGCGGTCATCGGTGATATTCTGCTGGACGATGTGCTTGCCCAGCGCGAACGCATCAACACATCGCTACGCACCAAACTCGACGAAGTGACGGAACGCTGGGGCATCAAAGTCACGGCGGTCGAAATCCGCGAGATCCTGCCGCCGCGCGATGTGCAAGACGCAATGACCAAACAAATGTCGGCGGAACGCTCGCGCCGCGCGCTGGTGACCGAGGCGGAAGGCAAAAAGCAAGCCGCCATCACCGTCGCCGAAGGCGAAAAACAATCCGCCATCTTGCGCGCCGAGGGCGAAAAGCAAGCGCGCATTCTGCAAGCCGAGGGGTACTCGCAGGCACTCCAGCAAATCTTTAGCGCGGCAAAGGGTATTGATGCCAAGACAATGTCGCTGCAATACCTCGAAACACTCAAAGCGTTGGGAGCGAGCCCCGCGACCAAGTTCATCTTCCCCGCCGAGTTCACCCATCTGCTCAAGCCGTTCATCACCTACGCCGCCGAGACCACCGAGACCAAACCCGCGAGTGAAGGTTAACAAAATTTAACTCAAGCCGCTCGAAAAAGTCTTGACACCACTTTCTGTTTGTGGGATAATACCAGCGCAAGGAACGTAGTTCTGCGCGGCTGGTGATGACAGACAAATCGCCAGGGCAAGAACGGTCAGTGCTCTGGCGATTTTTTTACCCAGCCAGCGTTCATTCATTACGGAGGGGTCTGGTATGAAAGAACGAATCAAAGGAACGGTCAAGTGGTTCAGCAACAGCAAGGGCTATGGCTTTATCGCCCGTGAAGGTGGCAAAGATGTGTTCGTTCATTTTTCTGCCATCCAGATGGACGGTTACAAGTCCTTGAATGAAGGAGACAAGGTCGAATTCATCATCGAAGAAAGTCCCAAGGGACCACAAGCCGCGAACGTGGTCAAAGTGTCCTAATTCATTTTTTCATTCAGGCACTTGATTCACACAACACACACAGCCATGCGTCGAACACGCATGGCTGTGTGTGTTTATACTCCAAAAGGGAGTGAGGTGGTGGCGGGCGGCGAAGCCGCCCGCCACCACTCCGTCCTTTGATTAGGGGGTGGGGCTTTACGCCATAGACGGCACGGCTGAGTAATTAAAATGAAAGTTTGTGCCCGTACCGGGTATAACGATCCGTCGCGGTGTCGTCAGTGTGGCTATCGCGCTCAATGCGGGCCGGCGTTAGCGTGACACGCTTGACGCGTCCTCCCCTGTCGTCATTCGTGTTGAAAAACAAAGCGTTCGCAAGGTGCGCAATGCAGGCTACGCTGTCTCCAAACGATCGGCAAGCGTAGCAACGTGATTCATCGGACCGTGCCCTTGTCCCAACGTCAAATTAGCCGAGGCTTGTAAAATCGCCGTGAGATAGGCTTTGGCGATCTGAACTGCCTGAACAATCGTGTGCCCCTTGGCTAACTCGGCGGCGATGGCTGAGGCGAAGGTACAGCCCGTACCGTGGGTGTTACGCGTTTCGATGCGCGGCGCCCGAAACGCTTGAAAGGTATGCCCATCGTACAACACATCAATCGCTTCCTGGGTCTGGGGCAAATGCCCTCCCTTGACCACCACATAACGCGGACCCAAACGGTGAATGATCCGGGCGGCGCTTTGCATCTCCTCCAACGTTGTGATCTCCATACCACTCAATACGCGCGCCTCATGCAGATTAGGCGTCACCACAGTAGCCAGAGGTAATAATTCATGCATCAATGCCTCGCGCGCGTCCTGGCGCAAAAGTGGTGCGCCACTCTTGGCAATCATCACCGGGTCCACCACGAGAGGCGTCAGATGATACTGGCGTACCTTGTCAGCCACACACTGGATAATCGGCGCGCTAGAGAGCATACCGGTCTTGACCGCATCCACTCCCAGATCACTCACCACGGCTTCAATCTGCAAGGCGATGAAATCGGGAGAAATCTCCAGCACCCCTTGTACGCCCAGTGTGTTTTGTGCTGTTAACGCGGTCAGGACACTCATTCCAAAAACGCCGCGTGCCGCAAAAGTTTTCAGGTCAGCCTGAATACCCGCACCGCCACCTGAATCCGAACCTGCAATCGTCAATACACGTTTCATATCCTACTCCGTTTGGCTTGTAACACAATATTTTTCAATTCGCGCGTGGCGCGCTCCACGTCCTCCGCAGCGACAACGGCTGAAATCACCGCAATGCCTTGCGCGCCGACGCGAATGACACTCGCCGCATTGGCGGCGTGGATGCCGGCAATCCCCACCACGGGAATCGGACTGATTCGCACAATCTGCTCCAATCCTTCCAATCCAATCGGTTCACCGGCATCGGCTTTGGAGGTGGTGGCAAAGATCGCGCCGACTCCCAAATAGTCTGCACCTGCCGCGATGGCGGCATCGGCTTCGGCGACGGTTCCTGCAGAGGCTCCCACGATTTTATCGCGCCCTAACAACCGGCGCGCCAGCGCCACCGGCATATCGTCTGGTCCCACATGCACCCCATCCGCTTCGACTGCCAGCGCCACATCCACGCGATCATTGATCACCAGTGGCACACCATAAGCACGACAGAGGTCATGCACCCGCGCGGCTTGTTCGATCATCTGACGGGTGGTGGCATTCTTTTCACGATACTGGATCAACGTGGCACCACCGCGTAAAGCCGCCGCCACTATCTCTTCGTGAGAACGCCCGCGTGCGCGCGTTGCATCGGTGAGCACATAGAGCGAATAATCCACCGATTTCATCGCCACCACCATCCGATGATCAACACGCCCAGTGCTGCTCCTATCAACACGGCATCGGACCACCGCAGAACGTACGGGCGCGCAAATGTACGTCGCGCCGCTCCAAAACCGCGCGCTTCCATGGCTTCGGCCAGGTGATCGGCAAGAGTAAAGGTCTGGACAAGCAACGGCACAACGAGCGCGGGATAGTAACGCACACGGGCGAGATTACCCTCCAGCAAAAGACCGCGCGCGCGTTGAGCGTCGAACACCTCATTCATTTTGCGTGCCAGCACCGGGATAAACTGCATCGCAGTAGTGACGATGAAGGCAAACGTGTAGGGCGCACCACTCGCCACGAGGGCATTTGCCAGATCTTCTGGGGTAGTGGTGCGAAAGAAGAGAAAAAAGGTCGTGGTCAAAGTCAACACACGGAGCGCACCGATGACGGCGGTCTCAATATCGAACGCCCAGAGCATCACGAGTACAAAGAAAAGGGTCATTGGTACGAGAAAGCGCAACGTTTTGAACCACCAGTGCGTCTGCTTGAGTACGACGACACCACCCCACGTCAACAGACTCGCAAGGAGGAGACTCTCGCCACGCGTGGAGAGTATCACCAGCATTGACCACGCCAGCGTGAAAAGGAGTTTGGAACGTGGATCAAACATTGTTATCCTCTTCCACAGAGACCAGTGGTTGTTGCAATGTCTGTTGTAGCCACGCTTGTTCAAATTCCCATTGCTCCGTCGGTTGCAAAGCGGCGCGCGCGAGCAATGATCTGGGATGCTGTATTGCCTCTGGCGGCGCATCAGCCAGAAGGGTCCCTTCGCCGAGCACCAGCCAGCGCGCCGCGACCTGCTCTGCCAATTCCACATCGTGCGTGGCAATCAAAATCGTGACGCCGCGTGTCTGCAGTGTTTGTATGAGGCGAATCAAGGTGGCACGCGATACCGCGTCTTGCCCCGTGGTGGGTTCATCGAGCGCGAGAATGGCTGGTTGCATAGCGAGGGTAGCGACCAGCGCCACGCGCTTTTTTTCTCCTTCGCTCAGCGTCAAAGGTGGACGTTCCAACAAGGGCGTCAGTTCAAACCACTCGTACAATTCTTCCAGCCATGCGGCATCGTAACGGCGCAATGCGCGTGGCGCCACCTCAATCTCTTCGCGAACAGTCGTTTTGAAAAATTGCGCGTCGGGATTTTGAAAGACGATGCCCACCGCGTGCGCCAGCGTTGCCACGCGCGTATAGCGCGTATCCTGATTCAACACTCGCACATAACCCTGCGTGGGCACACAAAGACCATTCAAGAGTTTGAGAAAGGTCGTCTTGCCTGCGCCATTCCGTCCGAGTAGCGCGATGCTCTCTCCCGCTGCGATCTCTAGCGACACGTCACGGAAAATGGTTCGCCCTTCGCGCGCGTAACTGACTTGATGCATCTCAATCACGCGCGAGGCAGGAGCGCGTGTCACGCGGCGCGCAGGAGCACGCCGTGGCATGGCGATATTATCATAGCGCCGCGCCAGCGTCAAGGCTTCGTCCACCGAGAGGGGAAGCGTGGGCCAGCCCGCTCGACGTGCTAACTGTACCACATAGGGAATGTTCAAACGCCACGCCGAGACATCCTCGCGCAGTACCACGCGCGGTACACCATCACGAACAATCCGCCCGCGTTCGAGCACGATCAAACGCGTGGCGTCCGCAAGTGACGTGTAAAGCCGATGCTCGGTCAAGACGATACTGGTTCCTTGCGCGTGAATAGCGCGCAAAAGTGCACGCACGCGCGCAACGGCCGCCGGGTCCAGATGCGCGTACGGCTCGTCTAGCACCAAAAGCGCTGGACGTAAAGCCAGCATCGCGGCAATCACCACCGTTTGTTGCTCCCCGGTGGAAAGTTCAAACGGCGCGCGCGCTCGCAAATGGGTCAGTTGCGTTTGTTCCAGTGCCCAGGCTACCCGCGCGCGAATCTCGGCGGGGGGTAAACCCAAACTCTCCAGGCCAAAAATAATCTCGCGCTCGACACTGCTGTTGAACAGTTGCGCTTCAGGATTCTGAAATACCAGCCCCACGTGTGCAAACAGTTCCGCGACGGAATGCGCACGCGTGTCCAACCCCTGGACGTGCACACTCCCTACCAGCGTGCCGCCGTACAGATGAGGAATCAGGCCGTTTAGCAAACGACACAGGGTTGATTTACCCGATCCGCTGGCTCCTGCCAAAAGCACAAACTCGCCGGCTTCGATGGTGAGATGCAGGTGCTCTAACGCCCACGTTGCAGCGTGGGGATAGCGATAGGCAACCTCTTTTAATTCGATCAACGCCACTCGCTTACTCCAGCGGCATCTGTTTGACGACGCCCGCGCGCCGGAGAATCGTCAATGCGATCACGGCGATGATCGAACCCGTCAGTGTGCTCAGCAAAAATGGCAGAACGAGCGCGGTTGCCTCCATCACACGTCCCATAAACATCGGTGCCACAATCAACGCGCTGACCAACGCCCCCAGAATACCTGTCCCGATAATTTCACCCAGAGCACCCAGATACAGATTGCGCGTCCATTGAAACACATAACCGGCTAAAAAGGCACCGAACATACTCCCGGGGAAAGCAAACAAGGTTCCCATTCCGGTCGCGTTACGAATCAGCGATGTTGCCACAGCCACCGCCAGGGCGTACCACGGTCCCAAAAGCGTTGCCGCAAAAACATTGACCAGATGCTGCGCGGGAAAAATCTTGGCAGGACCCACCGGAATGAAAAAGGGTGAAAGAATCACCGCAAGAGCGGTAAAGACTACCGCGTAGGCTATACGTCGTGTACGCATTTTCTTTCCTCCCGAAAATTGTTGGTGTGTAACACAGGAACACACCCAAGTAACGTGTTAAACAAGTCGAATGCGCGCGTTTTGTTGAATCTGCTCCGCCGTCAACCTGTCCAGCGCATCAAGTAATTTCACGCGAAAACTCCCAAGGCCCATCAAAGCGCCGCCAGGTGAGACTTGTACTGCGCGCGCCGCTTCTTCTGCGGCAATACCTAACCAGACCAAACCACACATTGCAGCGATGAGGGGATCTGAGGTCACAGCCATCGCCGCCGCGATCACACCATCCAGCATATCCCCGGCACCAGCAAAACGTCTCAAGGCAGGGTGACCATTCTCAACGACGAGTCCGCGCGCGCCGTCCGAGACCCAGTCGGTCGCACCAGTACACACTACTACTGCCCGATACGCGCGCGCGAGGGCTGGCACCACGACTGCCCGCTCATAATCGGCATGTTGTGCGTCCACACCCGTCATCGTGTCCACCATACCTGCCAGCACACCGATTTCGTCAGCGTTACCTCGCACAACGGTGAGTGCCCCTGTGGCCAGCACGCGCGCAGCACTCGCCCGTCGAAACGTACTGATGCCCACACCCACCGGATCGAACAGCACCGGCACGCCGTGTGCGCGCGCCTGCTGCGCTGCCAGTACCATCACCTCCACGCGTTCGCGCGACGGCGTTCCCAGATTCAACACCAGCGCGCGCGCGCGTGGCGTGATGTCGGTGATCTCTTCCGCGGCGTGCGCCATCACGGGACGCGCCCCCAGAGTGAGCACCGCATTCGCGACCTCCCCACGTGTCACCGCATTGGTGATGAGATGAATCAACGGCTGGCTGGCACGCACCTGAGCGAGCACTTGCTGAGCCATAGCAATCCACTGGCTCACGCTGTATGTCTCCGGCCCAGGATGCCGAACAGTGCAAAGAGGACAAACGCGACCCCAAAACTCGGTAACGAGCCACCCCACGCGGTCAGTTCGGGCGGAACCAGTTTAGCCCAACCTGTAAAGAGAGTAGCGTTCAACGTCTGCGGATTGGTCACGTGATAAACCAGAACACCGATCATCCAGACAAGCACACCCAGAGGACGAACTCCCCCACGATACCAATACGCGCCCCCTGTCTCACGCGTCATCTCTTCCACGCGATAGCGACGCCGTGACACCAGAAAATAGTCAGCCACCAGTATACCAAAGAGAGGAACAAAGAACGAGCCGATGAGAAAGAGGAAGAACTCGTACTGGGTAAGGTCCAGCATCACAGCCACCAGATACGCCAGTACACCGATTCCCACAATCAACCAACGTTGTTTGAAATGAGGAAAAATGTTTTGTAGCGAAACGGCGGAGGAATAGAGGTCTGCCCACGCGTTATCGGCTTCGTGCACCAGAAGAATTAACAAAGCCAACCAGCCTCCCGACAGAACGATCGCGCTAACAAATCCCTTGGGCTCCTGGGTGACCTGTGCCGTCAATAGCACCAGCACCCCCAGTGTGTAGAACCATATGTTGGCCACCGTATAACCCAGCAAGGTTCCGCCAAAGGCACTGACAGGCTTGCGCGCAAAACGATTATAGTCGGCAACGAGTGGCAGCCACGAGATAGGCATCGCAATCACCAGATCCACAGCGACCCAGAGAGGCAAAGTGCCTGTACCACGCCGCTGCCACACCTCCGTCAGATTGGTTTGGGTCAGCAGATTGAAGGTGAGCCACAGAGTGATCGCCAGAACCATCCAAACGGCAAATTTTCTCATCCATTGGCGCACTATGGTGAGTGGGCCTCCCATTCCCATCAGGATTACAATAGTCGCAAACACCGCTGTCCACAGGGGTAGATTCGATACACCGAAAAAGGCACGACTGATCGCATCCGCCGCAAAACCCATCACAATAAATTCAAAGATTGTCCAGCCGATCAGTTGCAAAACATTCAAGGCCGTGGGGAGGTATGAGCCGCGCACACCAAGGATTGGACGCATCAGCACCATTGTCGGCACATTCGTTTCACTACCAATCCATCCCCCCAGCGCCAGTAGTAGACTGCCCAGCACACTACCGATGAAGATAGCAAGCACCGCTTCGCTGAAACCGAGCGCAGGTACCAGAAAGGTGCCTGCCAGTATCACCAAAAGCCCAATCCCTAGATCTCCCCATAACACCGCATAGTCCAGACCATTCAGGACACGTTGCGTGATAGGTACAGGTTCGATGCCCCACTCTGGCGGGGCTTGAATCTGAGGCAGAGCGCGCCATCGTTTAAAGACTTTTAGCATACAACCTCCTGCGACTAAATAAAAACGCCACCCGATCTAGGGTGGCAAAGGAAAACTGATGACTTCCCTGCGCTGGCATTACCCAGATCAGGTTCAATGGGTCGAAGACGATACGGTCTTCCTCTCAGCCCGTCTCCACGAGCTCCCCAACCTATGCATTTTTTCGATATTAGTGTAGCACAAAAAATCTAGCGTGTCAAACCGCACAAGGCATTTCAATTTGGTGGCAAATCTGCTTGAGCCATAAATTCCACAGTGGCGCTCTTGAGCCATTCCTCTCTCATCCCCCTGCCCCCTGCTCTCCCCGCTTTGCAAAGAGAGCAGGGGGAGACGGGAGGAGGGGAG
>DAOTYB010000173.1:0-3368 GCA_034435315.1 Anaerolineae bacterium
CTCCCCCATTCCCCAGTTCCCCCTCCCCACGTCGCTCGGCGGCGTGGGGAGGGAGCAAGGGGGTGGGGCTTTTGCTATTGACGGTACGGCTGAGGGATTACCGCCGCTCAGAAACGGCTACAGGATTTGTCTTAAATTGTCTGCCCCCGAGATTTTACATTTGCGCGCTTTGGAATATAATTAGCATTGCCCCCTTTTCTTAAATAATGTTGCGCATATACTAATCATTAGCCCACACTAACTTTTTTCGTTAATCACCATAAGTAATTACTCGGAGTCACCAATGACTACTCCCACCATCGAATCGTATCTGGAAATAATTTTTATGATGTCCAGCGAGGGGCAGCCCGTCATCGGCGCGCGTCTGGCAGAAGCATTACACGTTTCGCGTCCGACGGTGACCGCCACACTGCGACGAATGGTGCGCGATGGGTTTGTCACACTCAACGAGCACAAGGAAATCCGCCTCACACCCAAAGGGCAAGCGATTGCCGAACGTTTGCAACGGCGTCATCGCATCGTGGAACGCTGGTTGACCGATGTCCTGGGGTTCGATTGGGCGCGTTCGGATGCCGAGGCGCACAAACTGGAGCACGCCATGTCCGATGAAGTGTTCGAACGCCTGAACAAGCAACTGGGATACCCCGCAACTTGCCCGCACGGCAATCCCATTCCAGGCAATGTGCGCGCCCAGACCGATAGCGACGCCATCCCACTCGCCACTGTGCGCGCCGGCGAACGCGTCAGCGTCGTCCGCATCTCCGAGTACGCCGAAAACGTGAGTGAACTACTCGAGTACCTGGGCGCGCGCGGCATTGTCCCCGGCGCGCAACTCGCTATCAGCGAAATCGCGCCACTCAACGGTCCCATCTCGCTCAAAGTGAAAGGTAAAATCGTGCCGCTGAGTCGTGAGGTTGCCCAATTTGTCTGGGTGAAACGCATGAGGTGAATGATGCCACAACGCACACGCATCGTTTGCACGCTGGGTCCCGCCTCCGATTCGGACGAGGTCGTGCGCGCGCTGATTCGCGCGGGGATGGACGTGGCGCGCCTCAACTTTTCGCATGGCAATCACGCGACGCACCACGCGCGCATCGAACGCGTGCGGCGCATTGCGCGCCAGGAGCACGCGGTCGTCGCGCTCCTCGGCGATTTGCAAGGACCTAAAATCCGCGTCGGCGAAATTTCGAGCGGCGCGATTCCACTGGTGCCCGGTGCAACCTTCACCCTCACCACACGCCCGGTGGATGGCTCGCCCGAGGCGATTCACGTGGATTTTGCTGACTTGCCCCAGGTGGTGCGACCGGGCGATCGCATATTGCTCGCGGACGGCGCGATGGAGTTGCACGTCCTCGCCACCAGCGCAACCGAGGTGCAGACGCGCGTCGTTATCGGGGGAGAACTCAGACCGCGCAAGGGCATCAACCTGCCGGGCGCGTCGTTAAAAATTTCTGCGCTCACCGAAAAAGATCGCGCCGATCTCGCGTTTGCCATCGAACACGATCTCGATTACATCGCGCTATCGTTCGTGCGGCACGCGGAAGATGTGAACGCGTTGCGTCGGCTGATGCACGCGCGTGGCGCGGCGATCCCCATCATCGCGAAAATCGAAAAGCCCGAAGCACTCGAACAGATGGACGCCATTCTGGAAGCCAGCGATGGGGTGATGGTCGCGCGCGGAGATCTGGGAGTGGAGGTCGCGGCGGAACAAGTGCCGCTGATTCAAAAGATGATCATTCGCAAGGCGAACGCGCTCGGCAAGCCCGTTATCACCGCGACGCAGATGCTCGAATCAATGATGGAACATCCGCGCCCCACGCGCGCCGAAGCCAGCGATGTCGCCAATGCAATTCTCGATGGCACCGACGCGGTGATGCTCTCTGGTGAGACAGCCGTAGGCAAGTATCCCATCGAAGCCGCGCAAACGATGGCACGCATCGCGGACGCTGTCGAAGCCAGCCGACAATTCAAAGCGTGCGCGCGCAAATTCGATTCTGCCGCAATGAGCGTGACCGATGCGATTGGGGACGCGACGTGTGAAATCGCCGAGCAAGTGAACGCCCGCTTGATCATCACCGCCACCTTCAGCGGCTATACCGCGCGAATGATCGCGCGGCATCGTCCGTTGACGCGCATCCTGGCGGTGACGGTGAATGAAAAAACGCAACGACAACTCGCGCTCGTGTGGGGCATTCATTCCGCGCTCATCGCGCGCGCGGACACCATCGAAGACATTATCGCGCAGAGTCTCGATGTGGCACAACGGGACGGATTCGTTCAACCGGGCGATCGCGTGGTCATCACAGGAGGTGTGCCCGCTGGATTCGCAGGTCGAACGAATATGATTCAGGTGCGCGTGGTGGGAGAGTGAGGCTGTGGGGCAGCGGGGCAGTGGGGCAGTAAGACAGTGGGACAGTAAGACAGTGAGTCAGTGAGTCAGTGTTTGCTGCGCCAGCCGAGCCATCCAACAACAAGCGCTTCCAACACGGTTAGTCCAATGAGTGCCAGAGATGTGTCAAACCAAAATGGCAGGGGATAGAACTGGATGAGACTATCGGTATAGTTGAACAACCACGAATCGCCTTCAAAGAAGATGACGTGAAACAGCGTGAAGAACGTTTGAAAGCCGACCGCCGCAAACAGACCGAGCGCGACAAAAATGCCAACGGTTAAAATCGCCCCATTCAGCACACTGCGCGCCGCAAGCGCGCGGTGTGTTTTTCCGCGCGCAAGCGCGACGAGCGCACCCGCGAGTAGCAACGCTGTCAAGGGGAGCACGATCTTCACCTTGTCCACCAACTCGCGCACGTCAATCATATGCTTGATTTCACGCGCATCGTACACTCCCAGCGCTTTGAATTGCTCCAGCGTCCGATTGCCGCGCACGTACTCGATGGACTCGGAAGCGAAATAATAACGTTCCGCCGGCGTAAAACGCACCGACGGCGGAAAATCGGGTTTGCTGTACTGATACGCCAGCCACTCTGGCGTCATCAAGATAAACACATTCGTCAAAATGAGCACAACGGGAACGCAGAGTGTAATCACAAGGGCAAGTAGATTGGTGATCCGCGACATAGCAACTCCATTTTCGATTTGCGATTGCCGATGGTAATAGTAGGGGCGAGGCATTGCTGCGGGATAATCGAATGACTCGTTGGAAAACGACCGACATTATACTTGGAACGGGCACAAACTTTCATTTTAATTACTCAGCCGTGCTGTCTATGGTGTAAAGCCCCCCTTGCCCCCTCCCCACGCCGCTCTGCGGCGTGGGGAGGAGGAATCAAGAGAGGAACGGGGGAGGTGGCGGGCGAAGCCGCCCGCCACCTCCCCCTCCTCATCCCCTTCTCTCCCCGCCGCGCGGG
>DAOTYB010000174.1:0-12998 GCA_034435315.1 Anaerolineae bacterium
GCAGGCGCGCGACGACGCCACCTTCCTGATCAACAGCGATGAAGAGGTCGGGCAAGCCGCTGGCGCGCGCGGCGGCTTGCAAATCGGCATTGAGTTGTGCCACCTGTTGCGGCGAGGCAACGTTGCGGTCGTAAAAAATTACGCCGCCGATGTAAAGTTGTTGGATCACCGCGCGAAATTCGGGAGTCAACGTCGTGCCGTCGAATCCGACGAGCATCAGTTGACCGATTTTTTGTTCGAGGGTGAAGATGGAGTGATTGGGTGATTGGGTGATTGGGGTAGGCATAGGTGTAGATGGAATAGAGCAACTGGTCAAAATGAGAGTGAGTAGAATGAGGGTGGGTTTCATTGGGTATATTGCGTAGTGCGTATTGCGTAGTGCGTATTGCGTGTTGCGGAGTGTGTGAATAGGGTAGGCAGGAGACATTCGGCAAGTAGCCATCGTGGAGTGGCTGCCTGCATACTGCCTCCTGCCTCCTGCCAACTGATTCGCTACGTTACTTGATTTCGTACTTTTCCGCAACGACGGGCTCGTACTTGCCGTCCGCCCACATATACCAGAAGAACGGCGGGAATTGCATCGGGGTCAGCACCACGCCGACGCCGTTCATCGGGATACTGTTGGCGTCAAAGTAGTTCAAGGTGCCTTTGGGCGGTTGCGGGTAGGGCCAGATGGTGGTGAATTCTTTGGCTTTGTTGGCGTCGTTGGGTTTGAGCGTGCCATTCAGCAGTTGGATCGCCACCGCGCTGTCCGCGCTGACGGGATTGCGATACAACTTGTCGGTGAAGGGTAGCCAGCCGGTCACGCGCGTTTGCGTGTCAATCGGGTTGACGAAGGTGCTTTCAAAGAAAGCGACCACCGGCAACTGATCGTTGTAGATGAGCGAAAGGGTTTCGTTGTATGGCTTTTGCTTCGCGGCATCTAGCCCTTCCGCCGACTTGGTGACCAACTCGCTGATGTTGACTTCCTTGCCGTCGGGACCGATTTGCTTGAAGGGCCAGTTCAACCCTTTGGGTCCCGATGTGGCTTCGGGATTGTTGGCAGGCGGAATCATGTACGAGCGCCACGCGGCGTACGGATGCGGCGGGCTGGAGCGGAATGCGACGTCAATCAAGAGTTGATACTTGTTCTCGCCGCTGACGTACTTGGAGCGCTCGGACGATTGAAAACCGCGAATCGTGATGGGGATGCCAAATGCTTTGAGTTGCTGCTCGACGCTCTGCGCCGCGCCCAGCCAATCAGTGAAATCGGCAGGCACGGAGAGTTCGTACGCCATCTTGTTGCCCTTGTCGTCCACCCAAACGCCATCCGCACCCTTCTTGAAGCCAAGTTTAGTCAAGAGTTCCTCGGCTTTCTTGAGGTCTTTTTTGTACGGATTCAGTTTGGCTTGAACGTCCTTGGAGAGCCACGCATCCACCAGCGAATCGCTAAAGCCCGCCATCATCTTGACGGTAGTGCCACCGCGTCCCACCGCAACCTTGGTGATTTCGTCGCGATCCAGAATGTAGGCGAATGCCTGGCGCACTTCTTTCTTGTTCAGCGGATAGACATCCTGGTTGAACCACAAGCCCGGTCCAAAGCCGGTCGTGAACGGCTGCAGTTGAATGTTCTTCAGCCCTTCGAGTGTCTTGAGGTTCGCTTCGGGATATGCGGCGGTACTGTAATCGAGTTGTTGCGCGAGCAACAGCGGCATAGATTCTTTGGTATCGCCGTAGTACACAGTGATCTTTTCAAAGCCGATCTTGTCGGCGTTGTAGCCGGTGGGGTTCTTGACGAGCGTCAGTTGTGCTTCGGTGATTGATTTGGGGTCCACCATAAATGGACCGAAGGTGACAACTTTGTCCGGCTTGAACGCGATGAGATCGTCCAAAAGTTTCTTGACCTGATCCCCTTTGCGATCGGCATTGGCTTTGCGCAGTTCCGCCGCCTGATCCATAAACTTGCCATAGACCGAGTAGGGGCGGATAAAGTTGTCGCGCAAGATAGCGCGCAGAATGATGGGCGAGGGGTTGCTCATCACAAAGTCAATGGTATAGTCGTCTTTGGCAACCACATCGGCGAGAAAGTTCCACGCGCTCGCGCTTTGCGCCCAAAAGATGTTGTAGGTGCCCACGACATCCTTCGCCGAGAACGGCGCACCGTCGCTCCACTTGAGCCCTTTCTTGAGCGTGACGGTCAGCGTCGGTTTCGCCGCCGGTGCCGCAGTGGGCGCAACCGTTGCGGCGGGCTTGGTCGGCTCGGGCGCCTTGGTCGGTTCGGGTGCTTTGGTTGGCTCAGGCGCTTTGGTCGGCGCCACGGTGGGCTTGGGTGGCTCGGTCGGTTTAGGTGCGGGCGTTGGTGTAGGCGCCGCGCAGGCGACGACGAAAATCAGCACACCAAGCAACGCTGTGAGCAAAACGAGTTTTCGCATTTTTTCTCCTCCTTGAAAAAGTTAGGTGATTAGGTGATTGGGTGATTAGGTGATTGGGTGATTGGGTGATTGGGTGATTGAGTGGTTGGGCATCACCTCCTTGTTCAGCGATTGGCGCGGCGGATCATCGCAATCAGCACCGCGACGAACACCACGCCAATGATAAACGATGTGACCGAAATGACAAACTCGGCTGTATCGGGCTGTTGCAATGGAATCAGCACTGCCGAGACGAGCGTCATAAAGATTGCCACGCGAAACCAGAGTTGAGTGAGTTCGGGAGGCATAGGGGGTATTGCGTAGTGCGTAGTGCGTATTGCGTAATGCGTAGTGCGTATTATTTAATAAGGTGGCAGGCGACGAGTGCGTTGTTGGCTTGGGCGAGTTCGGGTACGACACGCTCACACACCTCGCCGATGAAGCGCGGGCAGCGCGGATGGAACGCGCAACCGCTGGGCAGGCGGAGTAAACTTGGCACGTCCATACTGCGCAGTTCGATGCGCGGCTTGTGGCGCGTGACTTGCGGATCGGCTTCGGGAATCGCGGAAAGCAGAACCTGGGTGTACGGATGTTGCGGATGCGCCACTAGATCGCGCGCGGGCGCCAGTTCCACCAGCCGCCCCAGATACATAACGCCGATACGTCCTTCCCATGCAAAATATTTCGCCAGCGCAAGGTCGTGCGTGATGAACAGGAACGACATTCCGAATTGATCGCGAAAGCGCGTGAGCAGGTTGAGCAAGCCGATGCGAATCGAAACATCCACCATCGAAACGGCTTCGTCGGCAACGATGAAGGAGGGTCGCACGGTGAGCGCGCGCGCAATCGAAACGCGCTGGCGTTGTCCGCCACTCAATTGATGCGGAAACTTGTCAAGAAAATCGTCGGGCGGGGTGAGGTCTACCAGCGTCAACAGTTCGCGCACGCGCGCGCGCGTCTCGGCATCGCTCCGCGTGAATTTGTGATGGCGTAGCGGCGCGGCGATGATGTCGTAAATCGTGTGCGTGGGATTGAGCGACGCGTACGGGTCTTGATGCACCATTTGCACGCTCAGACGATACTTGCGAAAATCCGCGCGCGTCATCTGGTTGATGGGTTGACCACGAAAGGCAATCGTCCCTGCCGAGGGCGCGAGCAAGCCGGCGATCATCTTGCCGGTCGTTGTCTTGCCGCAACCCGATTCGCCGACCAGACAGACGATTTCACCTTCCTCAATCGTCAGCGAAACATCATCCACCGCTTTGATGAGATGCCGCTTGACGTTAAAGGTGCGCGAGACGTGGGTGAGGGTGATGATGGGAGTAGGCATGGTGTTTGTCCGTATTGCGTATTGCGTAATGCGTATTGCATATTGCGTATTGCGTAATGCGTATTTCTTATGCCAAGGGTAGGGTAGTTGATGGGTCAATGTCGGTTTCGTATTCGGCGCGTGGTTCGGCGATGGTGTGTTTACGTTCTTCGGGCGTCATTGTCATCAACAAGCGACAGATTTGCGCGAGCATATCCAGGCGATGTTGCACGACGGTATCTGTCAAATGATAACGAACCGAATAGTACCAGTGGCGGCTTTCGCGCGCGGAACCCAACGCATACTCGTAGAAACGGGCGCGGTCTTTGCCTGAATTGCGACTGTATCCTTCGGCAATGTTTGCACCAATCGAGCCGACGGCGCGTAACAACTGATCGGCAACTCCGCTCAAGCGATGCTCACTGGCTAACTGGAGTGTATCGCGCCAAGCCAGATCATTCAACAACAGCGCCAGGCGATAAACTTTCATCTTCCAGAGTGGATCTGTGGTGATGGTTTCAGGCACCGTCGCCAACCATTCTTCGTATGTCATTCTTCCTCCTTGCGCCCTGGACGCCACGCAATACGAATTACGCACTATTCCAACACGCCACCTGATGCCCGTTGCCCAAGTCCTCCAATTCCGGCTCATCACGGCGACAGCGCGCATCTGCCAGAGGACAGCGCGGATGAAATTTGCAACCGGTGGGCAAGTCAATCAGGTCGGGTGGTGAGCCGGGAATCGAGGTGAGATCTTTTCGATCACCCGTGAGCGTTGGCACCGCGCGAATCAAGCCAATGGTGTACGGATGACGCGGTGATTGAAAGATGGTAAACACATCGCCAATCTCGACGATCTTGCCGGCGTACATCGTCGCCACACGATCCGCAATGTCGGCGGCGAGTGACAGGTCGTGCGAGATGAACAAGAGCGCGAAATCGAGTTGGCGGCGCAACGCTTTGAGCACGTCCATAATGTTGCGCTGGGTCAACACATCGAGCGCGGTCGTCGGTTCGTCCAGAATCAACAAGCGTGGCTCCAGCAACAGCGCGAGCGCGATCATTACACGCTGGCGCATCCCGCCCGAAAGTTCGTGCGGAAACGCGCGCCAGACGCGTTCGGGGTCGAGCCGCACCAGTTCAAAGAGTTGTGCCGCGCGCCGCTCCAGATGATTGCCCTGCAAATAGCCGTGAGCGCGCGCCGTGTCCGCAAACTGATCGGAAATCCGCAGGACTGGGTTGAAGGAGTTGAGCGCGGACTGGAACACCATCGCCACCTGTTTCCAGCGAAACTCGCGCAACGCGCGTCCATCCAATTTCAGTACATCCACTGGCTCGCTCGCTTCATCGCGCCGATAGATGAGCGTGCCGTGCCGAATCCGCGCGGTTGCAGGCAGGAGGCGCATCACGCCTAACCCAAACGTCGTCTTGCCCGAACCACTTTCGCCGATGAGCGATAGGACTTGACCGCGATGCACATCGAAGGTGACATTGCGTACCGCCTGGACAGCGCCGCGCCGCGCGGCATACTCGATAGTGAGATTGTGAACCGAAAGTGTAGGAAGCATTTTTGATTGCCGATTTTCGATTGCAGATTTTGATTCTCAAACGCTGGTGCGCAGGCGCGGGTTGAACACTTCTTCCAAGCCGCGCGCCAGCCACACAAGCGAGAGTTGCAACAACGCAATCGCGCCCACAGGGGAAAGGACGTTCATAATGGCATCGCTCGTGTAAACAGCACCGCGATTGTACGCCAGACTCAGCATCACGCCCCAGTTGGCACCCGAAAGGGGCACCAAGCCCAGAAAGACAAGACCCGTTTGCTGATAAATCGCACCGATGGTTGCAAAGATGAGCGAGATGGTGATGTACGACATCATATTCGGCAGAATCTCGCGAAAGATGATGTGTGGCGTGCCGAGATCGAGTGTGATGGCGGCTTCGATGTAATCGCGTTTCTTGAGCGACAGTACCTGCGCGCGCACCTGGCGCGCCAGACCGGGCCAATCGAGCAGGGCGAGAATCACCGCGAGTAACCACACATCGGACACTTTGAGCATCGTGGCAAGAATCGCGAGCAAGGGAAACTGCGGAATCGTCAACCAGACGTTGATCAGTTCGGTCATCACACTATCGAACGCGCCACCAATGAACGCGCTGAGCGCGCCGATGGTCACGGCAATCAACGTCGTCAGGATACCGGTGATGAACGCGATTTCCAGAATGACGCGCCCGCCGTGAATGATTTGTAACAAATTGTCCTGTCCCTGAAAATCCGTGCCCAGCGGATGTTTCAACGAGGGACCTTGATAAATTTCAGCGAGGTTCGAGCGCGTTTCGGCAGGCCAGAGCAAAGGTCCCACGTACGAAAGGAGAATGAGGAACACGAGAACAATCAAGCCAAGAAACGCGACGCGATTGCGCGACAGGAGTTTGAGTGTCGTGCCGAGTTCGGTGAGAAACGTACGTAGTGTGGTCATTGTGCCTCCCCTGCGATGCGGATGCGCGGATCGAGCCAGCCGTACAGCAAATCGGCGACAAAGTTGGACAGCACGACGGCAATCGTCGTGACGAGGAACACGCCCTGCATCACTGGATAATCGCGCGAGTAGAGCGCCTGGGAAAGCAACAAGCCGATGCCCGGATAGACAAAGATGGATTCGATGATGACCGAACCACCGACGACGAAACCAATCGAGAGCGCGAGGCGCGTAACCAGTGGCAAACTCGCGTTGCGTCCCACGTACGCCGTAATGATGCGACCTTCAGGCAAGCCGCGCGCTCTGGCAGCCGTCACGTAATCCTCGCCGAGCGTGCTCATCGTGCTACTCTTCATCGTCAATATCCACGAGCCGGTGCGCGAAAGCACGTAGACGAACGCGAGGAGCGCATAGTGCTTGAGCACGTCCACGAAAAATTCCAGCGTGAAACCGGGCTGAATACCTGGCGAGACCGCGCCGCGCGTCATCGTCACCGGCACGATCTTGAACACGGTACTCAGCAGCAGAATCAACAGAATCGCGATGAGGTACGACGGGAGCGCGTCCATTGCTGCAGCGAGGTTGGTGAGCAGGTGATCGAGCCACGAGTTGCGTTTGTAAGCGATGATCATTCCCAGCAAGATGCCGAGGGTGAAACTGATGAGGAGCGCGGTACCGATGCTAAAGATTGACCAGGGCAAGCGTTGCACAATCATCTGCGCGACCGGCACATTGCGCGAGATGTACGATTTGCCCAAATCGCCTTGCAACAGATTACCCAGAAACTCGATGTACTGCTCGTGCAGCGGACGATCCAGTCGCACGCCCAACATCGAGGCGGCTTGCGTTTGCGCGTCCTCGTACGTCAGCCCTTTGAGCAGTAAATCTTGAACGAAAATATCCACTGGATTGCCGGGCATCAAGCGAATGACGAAAAAGATGAGCGTCGTCACCAGCCAGATGGTGAAGAGCGATTTGAGAATGCTCCGCACGAGGAATTTGAAATCCTCGATGGGCACGCGCTTGAGCCAGGTCGTCATACGCGGTGATAAAACAGTCGTTGTCATCCCACTTTCCTTTTCCAGAAAATCAACTCACTCACACCTTGCACCACGTAATCGTCTAGTTTTCCGACTTGCCGATAACCGAGCCGCGCGTAGAATTTTTGCGCCTCCGTGTTGAAATCGGAAACGAGCAGGAAGAGATCGCGCGAATCCGCGCGCGCTTCGGCAAACTCCATCAGCGCGCGACCGACACCGCTACCGCGCGCATCGGGACGCACGCCAATCAGTTGGATGTACGCGCTGCGATTGAACGCGCCGCGCGCGACCAGCCACACAAAACCCAGCACCGCGCCCGCGCGCTCCGCGACGAAAATTGTTGCGCCATTCGCCAGCCCGTCGCGCAAACGCCGGGCAAACGCTTCAGCGGTAACGTGATAGCGCTGCCACAGCGGCGTTGCCGCAACCCAGCGCGCGATCTCGTCAATGTCGGTATATGCCAGCGGGCGGATGTGGATGGACATATTCATCGCAGAACATGACCGACAACCACCCTGGGTCAATTCTTCAATCGTGGATCGAGCGCGTCGCGCAAACCATCACCGAGCAGGTTGAAACCCAACACCCCGAGCATAATCGCCATTCCCGGCGAAATTGCCATCCACGGTGCAATCTCCATCATCTTGCGACTTTCGCTCAGCATACTGCCCCACGAAGGTTGCGGTGGTTGTGTTCCCAGACCCAGAAACGATAGCGCGGCTTCAGTCAGCATTGCCCACGAGAGCGCGAGCGAAATCTGGACGATGATGGGGGCGACGATATTCGGCAGAATGTGGCGCGCCAGGATGCGCGCGTGACTGGCGCCGACGCATCGCGCCGCCGAAACGAATTCCATCTCTTTGGTGGCTAGCACCGGACCACGCGCGACGCGCGCAAAAATCGGCGTGTAAACAATCGCAATCGCGAGAATCGTGTTGTTTGAGCCGGGACCCAGCGCGGCAACGATCGAAAGCGCGAGCAGAATGGCAGGGAACGCAAAGAACAAATCCATCACGCGCATCATCGCGTTGTCCACAACACCGCCGGCATAGCCGGACAACATTCCAATCGTCGTGCCAGCGAGTGTGGCAAGCGTGACAGCGAGCAGCGCGATGCGTAGCGAGTTGGTCGCGCCGTGCATCAAGCGGCTGAGAATATCGCGTCCAAATTCATCTGTCCCCAAAAGATATTTGGCGTTTGGCTCTTGCAGACGATCGGGCGCGTGTTGCTCGGTGGGTGAGTACGGCGCGAGGACAGTCGCGAACAGCGCGACAAGCAGATACACTGTCACCAACACCAAGCCGATGACCGCACTTGTATAGCGCAAGAGACGCGGAAGTTTTCTCCGGGTTCGAGTTGGCATATCCATTGATTCGTGAAACGTGAGGCGTGAAAAATTGTCACGCCTTACTCATATCGGATGCGTGGATTGACGAACGCGTACGCAAGATCGGTCAGCAAATTGATGAGGACAAAGTTGAACGCGATGAACACGACCGCGCCTTGCACAACGGCGTAATCGCGCTGGCTGATACCGTTGAGTAGCAATCGCCCAACGCCGGGCAGCGCGTACACTTCCTCAACCACAATCGCGCCGCCGAGCAAATACCCCATCTCGACGCCGACGAGAGTGATGACCGGGATGAGGGCGTTCTTCAAACAATGCACCGTGATAACCGTTTGCTCGCGCAAGCCCTTGCCGCGCGCGGTGCGCGCGTAATCTTGAAATAGTTCTTCCAGCAAGGATGAACGCGTGGCGCGCATCACTGATGCGGAAAACGCGAAGCCAAGTGTCAGAGCAGGGAAGAAAATTTGTTGAAGATTCAGAATGGGATTCTGAGTGAATTCAACATAATTGCCCGAAGTAGGAAGAATGCCAAAGTAGAGTGATAATGCCAGGATGATGAGCGTGCCTAACCAAAAATTCGGCAGGGCTAAACCAATCAACGAAAAGAATCGTCCAAAGAGATCAATGAACGAGTCGCGCTTGACCGCCGAAAGGATGCCAATCGGCAAACCAATCAGCAAGCCGATGACGACCGCACCCAGCGCGAGTTCTAGCGTGAGCGGAAATCGCTTGAGAATCTCACCAAGCACGGGTTGTCCGCTTCGCACCGAGTACCCCAGATTGCCCTGCAACGCGTTGGTCAGCCAGATGATGTATTGTTCTGGCAATGACTTGTCCAGACCAAAGTACGCGCGCAACGCGGCGGCTTGCGCTTCGGTGAGTTGATATTGCGTCCCAATCATCGCGCTGATGGTATCGCCGGGGATGAGACGCATCACCAGAAATACGACAATCGAAATGCCAAACAGGGTCGGCACTAGCGCGAGGAGACGTTGAACGATGAATCTTTGCATTTCAAACAGGGGATTGCAGATTGCAGTGGGCATTGACCCCAGCTGCAATCTGCAATCTGAAACTATTTGTCGAGCCAGGTTTCGCGCAGATACGTATTCGCGCCATTCGCCAGAGGCACAAAGCCCTTGACGTAGGGTTGCATCACCCGATACTCGAAACCGACGTACAACCAGACCCACGGGACGGCTTCGGTCAGTTTCTTCTGGATTTCATCGTAGATGGCTTTGCGCTTCGCCGGGTCGGCTGTGGTTCGACCTTGTTCAAGCAACTTGTCAATTTCGGGTGAACTATAGTTGGCGACCTTGTTCAAGTTGCCGGTGCTGTGCCAATAGCGGAAGAACATAATGTCGGGATCAGGATTGCCGCCATTGAGCGCGACCACCGCATCGAAATCAGCGTCCAACCACTTTTTGACATAGACGCCCAGTTCGTACGTTTCGATTTCAGTTTCGATGCCGATTTTCTTCAACTGAGCCTGGATGTTCTGCGCTTCTGCCACTGCCGTTGGCGGTTCATCCACCGCCGCCATAATCTTGAATTTGACGGTTGGGTTGCCCGCATCGGCTAACAACTTTTTCGCCTTGTCCACATCTTTTTTGTAGCAGAACAGATCATCCAACTTGGCGCGGTAGAACGGTGGAGTTGCTGGAGGTGTCACTTCACCTTCGCCCAGCGAGGCAACATCCAGCACCTCTTGCCGATCAATTGCACACGCGATCGCCTGACGCACCTTGAGGTCTTTGAACATCGGACGCGAAGCATTCAATTGCAAGACGTGATAGGCAAGTGCCGGTGCGCGCATCACAGTTAGCGTACTACCGCCTGCACCAGCGCGAATGCCAACGCGCGGATCGTTGATCAGCGCCCAGTCAATCGTCTTGGCGCGCAAGCCCGCAAGGATGCTCGCTTCGTCAGGAATCGTGCGGAACTCGATGCCCGCGAGACGCGGCAAACCGGGCATCCAGTACTCTTTGTTCGCCTCCAGTTTGAGAATCTTGTCTGGCTCCCACGATGCCAGTTTGAACGCGCCCGTGCCATTCGTCGTCTTGGCAGGGTCTTGGCCACCAGTGACTGCTTTCTTGGAAAGGATTGCCGCATTCAAACTCGTCATCGCAGCAGGAAGTGCACCGTTCGGCGCATTGAGCGTAAAGACGACGGTGTAGGGGTCGGGCGTATCAATCTTGGTGATCGAAGTGTAGTTGGCGCGCGCAGCAGCGCCCGTTTTCTCATCGAGGATGCGCTCGAACGAGAATTTCACATCTTCCGAAGTCATCGGCGTTCCATCGTGAAATTTCACGTTCTTGCGCAAATTCATCGTCAAGGTCTTGCCATCCTCCGACCATTTCCACGATTCTGCCAGATGCGGCACGACCTTCATATCTTTATCGAGTGTGACGAGCGTGTCGTAGATCAACTCCAGCACGCGGAATGACGAAAAGGCAGTTTGTTTGTGCGGGTCCAGTCCTTTGGCGTCCGCTGCACGTGCCGCGATAAGGACGCCTCCCGTTTTGGGCGCAGCCGTCGGCGGCGGTGTTGCCGTAACGACTTTTTCAACAACCTTGGTGGCTTCAACAACTTTTTCCACCACCTTGGTTTGTTCCACCACTTTGGTTTGAACAACAGTGGCAGGTGTTGGTGTGGCGCACGCAATCAACAATGCCACCGCCACAACAAGCAATGCGATCAAAATGATCGAGGGTTTCATCTTTCTCCTCCTTTACATTTTTCAAAACACGATTGGATGAACATCAACAACTTGCGCTACACATCACCTCCTTGAAAGACCTTCGTCGTTCGTCCTTCGTCTTTCGTCCTCCGTCCTCCATCATCCCTCCAGCGCCGCGCGCACCACGCCGTTGGCGGCGCGCAAGCGTTGCCGCGCCTCCGCCGGCGAAACGCCCGCGCGCGCGACCACAATCGCGGTCTTGACCTCGCCATCGCAGCGCGCCAGCAATTCATCGGCTACCGCGTCCGAGACGTCACACGCGCGCGCGACGATGCGCCGCGCGCGCTCGCGCAGTTTGGCGTTCGTCGCCTGCACATCCACCATTAAATTCCCAAACGTCTTGCCCAGCCGAATCATCGTGCCGGTGCTGAGCATATTCAGCACCATCTTTTCGGCAGTGCCGGCTTTGAGTCGTGTGGAGCCAGCAATCACTTCGGGACCCACCAGCGGCGCGATGCTCACATCGGCAATCTCTTCGATGGGACTGGGACGATTGCACGCCAGCCCCACGATGAACGCGCCGCGTCGTTTTGCCTCGCGCAGTCCGCCCAGCACGTACGGCGTGCGTCCACTCGCCGTGATGCCGACGACGCTATCGCGCGCGCTGACATCGTGCGCGGCAACGTCGCGCGCGCCAGCGTCCGCGTCATCCTCCGCGCCTTCGATTGCGTGGGTGAGCGCGCGTTCGCCGCCGGCAATCAGCGCGATGACTTGATCGGGCGATGTGCTGAACGTGGGCGGACATTCCGCCGCGTCCAGCACACCCAGTCGTCCCGATGTGCCTGCGCCGATGTAGATGAGGCGTCCGCCGCGTTGCATCCGCTCTGCAATTGCATCAATCGCGCGCGCGATAGCAGGCAACTCGGCGGCAACGGCTGGCGCAACGCGATGGTCTTCGGCATTGATGCGGCGCACCATTTCGAGCGTCGGCAACGTGTCAATGTCGTGCGTGTGCGCGTTCGTCGCTTCGGTCAACCACGCTGTATCGTTGACCGACGACCGGTGACCGATGACCGATGGAAAACCGGCATCGCCAATCGTTCGTCCTTCGTCCTTCGTCGTTCGTCCTTCGTTCGTCGTTCGTCCTTCGTCCTTCGTCATTCGTCCCGGTGTGATGTTTCCCAGCACGACGGGATGCCGCGCGCCGGTCGCAGCAGGCAGATTGCCAGGACGCGCGTGCCACGTTTCGTACGCAAGCACTGCGAACGCCAGCGCCTCTTTCGCTTCGCTCGCAATGCCGAATTCATCAATCGGCGTCACGCGCGCTGGCGCGACGAGATCGCGCAACATTTGCATCAAAATTGGATTGCGCGCGCCGCCTCCGCTCACAATGATTTCGTCAGGGAACGCTGGCAAAAAATCGCGATACGCCTGCGCGATCGAGTGCGCGGTGAACGCGGTGAGCGTGGCGATGATGTCGCAGTCGTTCAGTCCGCGCGCGTGCGCACGTTCCCACACTCGCGCGCCGAATTGCGCGCCAAAGAGTTCGCGCCCGGTCGTTTTGGGTGGTTGCGCGTGCAGGTACGGCTCTTGCAACAATTCGCGCAACAACACATCGTCCACGCGTCCCTGCGCGGCAAGCGCACCATCTCGATCAAACGACCACGCGCCATCGGTGATGCGTTGCGCCGCGTAATCTATCAGCATATTGCCAGGACCCGTATCGAAGGCAAAGGGTTGGGTGATTGGTT
>DAOTYB010000175.1:0-11263 GCA_034435315.1 Anaerolineae bacterium
GGGACACGGCGACCCAGCTCTCCCGCGGTGTGGTCACCCGAAGGGGGACGGCCTACCGTGCCCGCTTACTCTCTTCACATTATATCACATCACATTTCGCATCACATTATATCAGATAAGAGCAGGGAAGTGGGCGGGCGGCGAAGCCGCCCGCCCACTTCCCTCCCTTGATTCCCCCTCCCCACGCCGCAGAGCGGCGTGGGGAGGGGGACAAGGGGGTGGGGCTATTGCGCCTCGATGAGGGCACGGCTGAGTAACTACAAAATCTTCCGTGTCTCTTCGTGTTCTTTGTGGATATTTTCATCCGTCGTAGCGGACGCGTGCACCCATGAACAACTCCTTCGAAAAGGTATAACTTTCGCTTACCTTCGTATTAGACGCAAGTCAATACTGCACGCGCTCAACTACGCACCCATCGAATCCGATACCGCGTCAGCACGTCGCTACTCAGTACGAACAGGAGAATGATGCCGTTGAAAATGTAAATCGTCGCGACCGGCAAGCCCATCACCACCTGAATCGCATCGCCGCCCACCAGCAGCCCGCCGAGCAGAAACGCCGTCAGAATCGCGACAAGCGGATTGAGCCGCGCCAGCCACGCGACGATGATCGCCGTGAAACCATAGCCGGGCGAAATGCCCTGCGGATAACGCAAGCGATGTTGAATCCCCGCCACCTCGCCCACGCCTGCCAGTCCCGCCAATCCACCGCTGATGATCATCACGAGTACGACTACTTTCCAATAGTCCATTCCCGCGTACCGCGCCGCTGCCGGATTTTCACCTGTCACACGAATCTCGTAACCCAACCGCGTGCGCGTTAGAACGATATGAATCAGCACCGCAAAGAGCACAGCCAGAATGAGCGTGGGATAGTGAATGCGCGTCAAGAACAAGCGCGGCAACTGGGCAGACGCGGAAAATTTTGCCGAGTACGGAAAGCCCAGTTCTTCCGGCGCGCGCCAGGGTCCATACACCAGAAAATTCACCAACTCGCTGGCGATGTACACCATCATCAACGTCGTGATGACCTCGTTCACTTGATAGCGCACACGCAGCCACGCGGGTAGCACACCCCACAGCGCGCCGCCGAGAAATCCTACAATGAACATCGCCGGCAACAGCACCTCGGCAGGAAGATGCGGAAAGGTCAACGCCATCCCCGTCGCGCACACCGCGCCGATGAGCAATTGTCCTTCGGCGCCGATGTTGTAAATGCCTGCGCGAAAAGCCAGCACCAGCCCCGCGCCACACAACAGCAACGGAATCGCTTTGACCACCGATTCGGATAATCCATACGCACTACCAAACGCGCCGGCAAAAATGCGTTGATACGCGATCAATGGATTGACACCGAGCAAGAGAAAAATGAGCGCGATGACCAGCAACGCCGCTACCAGCGCGACGACGGGCGCCACCCATTCGAGCCAGCGCGGCACGTTCAGCCGCCGTTCAATGACGAGTCTCATCCGACCTCCCGACAAGGTACACCTGCCATCATCAAACCGAGCGTTTCCAGATCTGCGCGCGCGATGGGGAGCGTACCCATCAAGCGCCCTTCGAACAGCACACTCACGCGATCACTCAACGCCAGCACCTCTTCCAGATCTTCCGAAACGAGGAGCACGGCTTTGCCCTGCTCGCGCTGTGCCAGCAGCAATTGCCAGATGTACTCAGTTGCGCCAACGTCCAGACCACTCGTTGGATGTACCGCAATCAGTATGTGCGGCGCGCTGGCGATTTCGCGCGCCAGCAGCACGCGTTGCACATTACCACCCGACAGCAACTTGACCGGCGTGTGGCGATGCGGTGTGACCACGCCGTACTGCGCGATGAGTTGATCGGCGTGCGCGTTCATCACGGCGCGATCCAAAAACCAGCCCCGGGTAATCGGCGGCTGACGATAGGTCTTCAAAATCAAATTCTCTGCCACACCCAAACTGGGCACCAGCGCGCTCATTCGTTCGCCGGGGATATAGCCCATCCCACGCTCGATGTGCGCGCGCGGTGAAAGATGCGTCACGTCCTGATCGTTGAGGAACACACAACCCTGCGTCGCCGGTCGCAAACCGACCAGCGTTTCAATCAACTCGCGTTGACCGTTGCCGGCAACTCCAGCAATGCCCAGAATTTCACCCGCCTTGACCTCGAAGGAAACATCTTTGACCGCCGGCAAGCCCTTGTCATTCAACGCGTGCAAATGCTCGACCCGAAGCACGGTCGTGGTCGCAGGCATCGGGCGTTTGTCGAGATGAAACAACACATCGCGTCCGACCATCCAGCGCGCGAGCGTCCGCGCATCGGTGGTCGCCGTGTCCTGCGTCGTGACGACGCGACCCTGTCGCAACACGGTGACGCGATGACTGATGGCAGTGACTTCGTCTAATTTGTGCGTGATGAAAATGATGGTCTTGCCTTCTGCCGCCATTCGGCGCAAAATATCCATCAGGTCTTGCGCCTCGCGCGGGGTGAGCATCGAGGTCGGTTCATCGAGAATCAAAATCTCGGCGCCGCGATAGAGGGCTTTGATGATTTCGACACGCTGTTGTTCGCCCGCCGAGAGTTGCCAGACATAAGCGTGCGGATCAATCCGCAAACCATACTTTTGAGCGAACGGTTCGATCTGCTGACTGATGGCGCGTGCGGAAACGATCAAATCTCCCGGCAAGCCAAGCACGATGTTCTCGGCAACGGTGTGCGTGGGCACCAGTCGAAACTGCTGATGCACCATTCCAATCCCCAGATGAATCGCATCGCGCGGTGAACGAATGGTGACGCGCTGCCCCTTGATGAAAATGTCGCCGGCATCGGGCTGGTAAATGCCATAGAGGATGTTCATCAAGGTGGTCTTGCCCGCGCCGTTCTCGCCCAGGAGCGCGTGAATTTCGCCGGCGCGCGCTTCAAAGATCACCGCATCGTTCGCTACGACGCCGGGAAAGCGTTTGGTGATGCCGCGCATCAGAATCGTTGAAGCGTTGGATTGTTGCATCGTTGAATCGTTGGATTGTTGCATCGTTGAATCGTTGGATTGTTGCATTGTTTCATCGTTTCATCGTTGCATCGTTTCAAGGTGGGATAGTGCGATAGTGCAATGGTTGTGTATGGTGGGTACGCTGCGATTGCACTATCGCACTAGTGCGCTATGGCACGATCAGGGTTTGGGGCTACCGATGACCCCTTCGACGAACCAATCAATGTTCAAGAGTTCGACGTAGTTGAGTCGTTGCCCAGGCTTGACGCGCTCTTTGCCGGCTTGATCTTTGATCGGTCCGGTGAAGGGATCGAACAACATCGCCGGATCCTTCATCTGTTCGAGTCGCTTGAAGACCAGATCGTACACGGTGACCTCTCCAAGCAACGCATCCTTCACCTTGACGCCTTTCAGCGCGGCTTCGAACTTGGGGTTGATGGGTTCACCAAACTTGCCACCCAACTCCACCGCCGCCGGCGCGCCGAGTTGGATTCCCCCACCGAGCAGACCCCAATAGTCCACCTTGTCCAGATTCTTGTTGGTGTAAACACCCAGATACACCTTGGTGAGGATGTCTTCGTACAGGACGCCCCAGTTGACTAACTGCCCGCTGATCAGTGAGTTGGGGCCAAATTGTGCCATCGGGCTATAGTGACCAAACGAGTACACCGGCTTGCCTTTGGCGGTGTATTCCTCAGCCACCTGAACAACCGTTGCGGTGTCTTCGGTGAAGGCAAGGACATCCACACCTGCCGCGATCAATGCTTCAGCCGCCTGGCGTGCTTTGGCAGGATCGTACCACGCAAAGATCCAGCGGACATCCACGGTGGCTTTGGGATTGACTTCGCGCACACCGAGCGTGAACGCGTCAATGTGGCGAATCACTTCGGGGATGGGATGCGCGGCGACATAGCCCACTTTACCGCTCTTGGTCATTGCACCTGCCATCAAGCCGTTCAGGTAGTACACCTGATAAAAGTCAGCAAAATAGTTGCCCAGATTCGGCGCGCGCTTGAAGCCAGAGCAGTGGAAGAAGATGGTGTTGGGATATTTTTTCGCCGCGGCGAGCGTGGCATCCATATACCCAAAACTGGTCGTAAAGATCACATCACACTTTTCTTCCACCACATAGCGATCCAGAAAACGATCTACATCGGCTTCCGCGACGGCTTCGGCGTAGGCGGTCTTCAACCAGGGGTATTTCTTTTCGACATAGAGGCGTCCTTCGTTGTGCGCGTGCGTCCACCCAATGTCACCGATGGGTCCCACGTAGATAAAGCACGCCTTGAGTGTTTTGACCGCTGGCACGGGAGTTGCCGGCGCGGGTGCTGGCGTGGCAGGCGCGCACGCGGCAAGCACTCCCAACAATCCAATCAAGACAGTAACGAACAGAACTTTTTTCATTTTTTCTCCTCCTCTGAAAAAATGACCACCGACGGATGATAGCTGACCGCCGCGCTGTACGCGAAAGAGCGCGAAAGGATGTCTAGCATTTTCATCCGTCGTGGTGGCGGTTGACCACCATGAACAACTCTTTAAGTTGGTGCGTGGCACAGAATTCAATCCTGTGCTACTTTGCGCCTTCTTACCTTGCGAAGGCAACGAACCACTCCCTCCGATGAACAACGGTGCGCCAACCCCAAACGAGCGCGGCATCACCTCCTTTTCAAATGTGCCAAATAAGCCAAATGTGCCAAACATGCCAAATCATTTGGCATATTTGGCTGGTTTGGCAGTTTTGGCACGTTTGACTCAGTCCGCAAACACCGGGACAAAATCAAACTTGTTCACATCCACCAAGCCCTTATCAGTCAGTTTCAGTTCGGGGATGACGGGCAGCGCGAGGAACGCCATTGCCATAAACGGCGCGTGCAAATCCGAACCCAGGTCGCGCGTGACGGCAGCCAGATCGTCCAGTTGTTCGCGCACACGTTCGAGCGGCTGATCGCTCATCAAGCCAGCGATGGGCAGCGGCACGCGTGCCAGCACCTCGCCATCGGCAACAGCGACCAAGCCGCCTTGCATCGCGGCGATGGCGCGCGCGGCGGTCATCAGGTCGTCGTCGTTTATGCCGGCGACGATAATGTTGTGCGAATCGTGCGCGATGGACGAACCGATGGCACCGCGCGCGAGGCCCAAACCTCGCACAAAGCCGATGCCGACGTTGCCGGTCGCGCGATGGCGTTCGATGACAGCGACTTTGAGCAGATCGCGCGAAGGATCCGCAACGACCCAGCCGTTCTCGATGCGCGCCTCCTCGATGCTCTGCGTCGTCACGATCTGGTCAGGAATCAAACCGATGACACGCACTTTTTTGTGACCGTTCGCCGGCAGTCGTACATCCACCTTGCTCCAGTCCACGTTAATCGTGTTGCGAATCGGCAGGCTGCGCAGCGGAACGTCTTGCGGCACGATGCGACCATTGCGCGCAACGAGTTTGCCCCCGCGATACACTTGTTCGATGGTGAACCGATCAAAGTTGTCAAAGACAATCAAATCGGCACGGCACCCCGGTGCGATGGCGCCGCGATCGTGCAGGTTAAAGTACTCGGCGGCATTGAGCGTGGCAATTTGAATCGCGGTGACCGGGTCAAGTCCTTCGCGAATTGCCACGCGCACAATGTGGTCAATGTGCCCTTCGTCAATCAAATCGGCGGGAAAGCGATCATCCGTGACGAAGAGGATGCGGCGCGCGTTCTTGGCGTTGACGACCGGTAGCAGTGCTTCGAGGTTGCGCGCGTTCGATGCTTCGCGAATCATCACACGCATCCCCAGGCGGATTTTCTCGCGCGCTTCTTCGACGGTGGTGCACTCGTGGTCGCTCGCGATGCCGGCAGCGACATACGCTTCGAGATCGCGTCCGGTTAAACCGGGCGCGTGTCCGTCAATGCGGCGGTTGAAGAACGCGCGCAGTTTGTCCAGCACTTCTTGATCGCGCAAGAGGACGCCGGGGTAATTCATCATCTCGCCCAGGCCAATGACCCAGGGATCGTTCTTGAACGGGATGAGATCACTCCAGCGCAGCACACCACCGTTCGTTTCGAGATGCGTGGCAGGCACACACGAAGGCACCATCACGAAAACGCTGAACGGTGTGTACTTGCTCGCCTCCAGCATATACTCGATGCCTTCGACGCCGAGCACGTTGGCGATTTCGTGCGGGTCAATAATGACGGAGGTAGTGCCGTGCGGGACGACCGCGCGCGCGAATTCGTAGGGGGGCACCATCGCGCTTTCGATATGCACGTGCGCGTCAATCAAACCGGGCGCCACGTACTTGCCCCCCAGGTCAACAACGCGCTGTGCCGGATAATCGTTACCCAGACCGACGATACGCGAATGCGTGATGGCAACGCCGGTCTCTTCAATTTCGCCGGAAAACACATTGACAACACGCGCGTTCTTGAGCAAGAGATCAGCAGGCACCTCGCCGCGCGCGACCTGGATGAGTTGGGAAATTTCCATAGGTCTATCCTTTGCTCCGATCCGCTTTAATTGTTTCTTCGTAATTACTCAGCCGTGTCATCCATCGCGAAAAGCCCCACCCCCTCGCCCCCTCCCCACGCCGCTCTGCGGCGTGGGGAGGGGGAATCAGAGGGAATGGGGTGAGGACGGGCGGCTTCGCCGCCCGTCCTCACCCTCACTCCCATTTGCCCCTTTTCTCCCCGCAAAGCGGGGAGAAAAGGGGGCAGGGGGATGAGTGGGGAAAACACACAGATAGCCATCGGCGTTTTAAGATAGTTTCTAAGTGCTTTTTACGAAAATTCCTAGAAAGCTTGCGTGCGGCTTTACCGATATTTTCCAATTGCTTGACTACGGCATCCTGGCGCATTCGCTCTGCGCAGAAGGTCTCGTAGGAAACGCCCTGAATGTACTCTTCGATCTGAGCAATGCAATCGAGGATTTCGTGCAGGTAAACGGTATCATCTCTTTGCGTCATAGAGAATCACCATTTCTTTTCTCAACATACGGACAAATGTACTTGTTCAAGGTAGCACCCGAGATGAGATCAACTTTACGCCTGAGTCGTTTTCTCAACTCGTCTTCCAACTCGCCTCATTTGATCAATCCCAGAGGTCTACGGCGCGGCTCTTCAAAATCCACGAGGATGTCAATGTCACTTTTTTGTTTCTTCCCCACGCACGACCGACCCGAACAGCGCGATGCGTTTGACACCGTAGGGTTCGAGGACAGGCACAATGGCATCGCGCAATGCCGCAAATTTCTCTGGCACACGAATTATCTTTTTCGTTTTTCGTGACACCCGACGGTTACGCTGATTCGCTTTCATCTTGCCCCTGCCCGTTCCACCATCTCGCGCGCCAGCCGATTGTGCCGCTCAATCCAGATTCTTTATCAACACGGGCGCTTGTTTCTCAAAGAACTTTTTCACCGTCTGCCATGATACACGCTTTAACATTCGCGGCATGGGGTCGGCTTCGGCTTCTTCAAAGTAGGTCAGTGCTTTGATATAGTGAACGAGATTGATCTGGATACCGCGATACTTTGCTCGATACCATTCCAGCACTGATTCGAGTGAATTTCCCGCCTGGCAAATGAAATAGAGATCAATGAAATCCCGCTTCTTGCCGCGCGTGCCAATTGCTTCCAACTTCATCGCGCCAATGTCCGACACGCTGGCAATTTCCGTGTTCAAAACAGTCGCACGCCGAGCGAGCATTGGATAGGGATAGCAAAAAAAACTCACCTTGATCTGATCGAGGGTTCCGAGTAAAGTATCTTTTTTTCGTTGCTCTTGAACAAACATCCCCACCGCACCAAGACGATGTGCCAGTTCTGCCCCATCGAAAGGACGCGGTGTAAAAAAGTCAAGGTCTACTGAAATGCGGTGTCCCAAATGAAGTGCCAATGCCGAGCCGCCTGCCAGGTAAAATCCGCGCGTGATCTTTTGCGAGCCTAAAAGTTCCAAACAGCGTTGGGTTGTTTCGGGTAGCGTTTCGATAAACATCGAATCTCGTTTCGCGGTACGCCGAAATAGACAGCCCAAAAATTCGCGCTCATTCTGGAGAGTGCGCGCGTCTTTTTCAACACGCCGATAATTTTACGTCGGGAATATCGTTGCAAAAGCCAGCGCACCGACGCCAGATCGCCCCATTCTAACAAACGTTCGATGATGTAGGTCGCGTACCGGTCCGCGTCGAGTGTACGCGCATTCACGTCCCAGAAATATCTTTGCGCGAATAACGGAATAGGTTTATCGTCACATTTTGTTCCAGGCATACTATCTTGCGCCCGCGCGTTCAATCATTTGCTTTGCCAGCCGATTGTGCCGCTCGATCAGCGGTGGCACATCCACCGTCATCAGTTCACCATCCTGCACAACGACACGCCCGTTGATGACCGACAAATCCACGCGCGGCGGCGTGCAAAAGACGAGCGCGGCAACCGGGTCGTGCAACGCGCCGGCAAAATCCAAACGCTCTAACTTGATGCCGATGAAATCTGCCGCCTTGCCGGGTTCAAGCGCGCCGATGTCGTCGCGTCCCAGCACGCGCGCGCCGCCCAGCGTCCCCAGTTCGAGCGCTTGACGCGCGGTGAGCGCGCGTGGATCACCACCAACGCGCTGCAAGAGCATCGCTTGCCGCGCCTCGGCGAGCAGATGCGACGAATCGTTCGACGCGCTACCATCCACGCCCAAGCCGACCTTGACGCCCGCGCGCAACATCTGGACGATGGGCGCGATGCCGGACGCCAACCGCATATTGCTCGACGGGCAATGCGCGACGCCGACGCCAGCCGTCGCATAGCGCGCGATCTCTGCATCGCTCACCCAAACGCAATGCGCGAACCACACGTCGTTGCCCAGCCATTCGAGATGCTCGGCATAATCCACCGGGCGCTTGCCGAATTTCTGCAAACAAAATTCCTCCTCGTCGCGCGTCTCGGCAAGGTGCGTGTGCAAGTGAACACCATACGCGCGCGAGAGTCGCGCCGACTCGCGCATCAAATCCGGTGTGACGGAAAATGGCGAACACGGTGCGAGCGAGACGCGACACATCGAGTACGGCGCGGGATCGTTAAATATTTCGATGACGCGGCGCGAATCGTGCAGGATGGCTTGTTCGGACTCGCAGACGCGGTCGGGAGGCAAGCCGCCTTGCGATTCACCCAGCGACATCGCGCCGCGCGTCGGATGAAAGCGAATGCCGATTTCGCGCGCCGCGCGAATTTCATCGTCGAGTTTCGAGCCGTTGGGAAAGAGATACAGATGATCGGCGGCGGTCGTGCATCCGCTCATCACCAGTTCGGCGAGACCGACGAGCGCGCTGGTGTACACCGCGTCGGGCGTGAGTTCTGCCCAAATCGGGTAGAGCGTTTTGAGCCAATGGAACAAATCAGCGTCTTGCGCAGCGGGGAGCGCGCGCGTCAAAGTTTGATAGAGGTGATGATGTGTGTTGACAAGACCGGGAAGAACAATCATCCCGCGCGCATTGATCACGCGGTCGGCAGTTTGGGGCAACTCGTCTGTTGTGCCTACGCGTTCGATCACGTTATCGCGAACAAAAATTGCACCGTCACGCATCTCGCGGCGGGCGGCGTCCATCGTCACCAGTACGTCCGCGTGTTTGAGGAAAAGTGTGGGCATTCGGCTACTCCGAATCACTGCATTCGATACGCTTTTTCAGCGGGGCTAACGGTGGGAAAAACAATAGGTGACAAAAATGATGCAAAAGTTTTGCCCTTGACCTCCCTCACGTACATTCATTATATCACACACCCCAACGCCATGCAACGCCGAATGCGGTGGGCGAATTTCAGTTTGTGAAGTTTCTCAGCCACCTTTTGCACTTTTGCAAACGCATATCCCCACCCCCTGCCCCCTCCCCGTTGGAGCGAAAAATTTTTTTCGCCCCCAACGGGGAGGGGAGTCAAAGTACGTGGTGGTGGCGGGCGGCGAAGCCGCCCGCCACCACCCCGTCATCCCCCTTCTCGCGACGCGGGGAGAGTAAGGGGGGCAGGGGGATGAGAAGGGATGGCGCAAGAGCACGGCTGCGAAATTTATGGCTCAAGCAAATTCGTCCCTGATTTGGAATGTGCCCGTACAGTTGTACGGTTCACGATGTTGCCGTTTTCGCCAAACCGATTTATAATCGAACTGATGGACGAACACCAGAGCGAACGCTACTCGCGTCAAACGCTCTTTGCACCATTTGGCGTTGTGGGACAAGAACGCTTGCTGGCAGCGCGTGTGGTTATCATCGGCTGCGGCGCGAACGGTAACATCATGGCAAACACGCTGGCGCGCGCTGGCGTCGGTACACTCATCGTCGTTGATCGCGATCTGATCGAACTGAAAAATCTGCACCGTCAGATTCTGTTCGATGAAGACGATTGGGCGCGTGGACTACCCAAGGCGATTGCAGCAGCCGAGAAACTCCGCCGTGCCAACTCCTCGATTCGCGTCGAAGGGATTGTTGCCGATGTGAACGCGGAAAACATCGAGGAACTGATTGCCGGCGCGACGCTGGTGATGGACGGCACCGACAACTTTGACACGCGCTTTCTCATCAACGATGCGTGCGTTAAACACGCCATCCCCTGGATTTATTCTGGCGTCGTTGCCAGTTACGGAATGACGATGACGATTGTACCGCGCGAGACAGCGTGTCTGCGCTGCGTCTTTACGCGCGCGCCCGCGCCCGGCACACTCCCCACCTGCGATACCGCTGGTATCCTGCCGCCGATCGTCAATGTGATAGCCGCTCTGGCAAGTGCCGAAGCCATCAAGTTGATTGCCGGGGCAGGCACACGCAACGCGGGCATCATCAACGTGGACATCTGGGACAATTCCTTCGAAATGTTCACCCTCGCGCGCCGCGCCGATTGTTTGACCTGTGGGCAAGGTAAATTCGAGTATCTGGAGAGCGAACGGCGCGGGGCACTCACCGCGTATCTGTGCGGTCGTAACGCTATTCAAATCAACCCGGGGCGCGGCCACACCCTCGATCTCGCCGCGCTGGCGGAACGTCTGCGTCCCGTCGGACAGGTCTCACTCAACGCGTATCTGTTGAAATTGACGGTGGACGATTACCACTTGACCGTTTTTCCCGATGCGCGCGCCATCATTCACGGCACCGACGACGCGACCGTCGCGCGGAGTGTGTACGCGAGATATATCGGCACCTAAAGTCCCAACCTCTCCCCTCCGTGCATTTCAGTTTGTGGGCAAATCCGCTTGAGCCATAAATTTCGCAGCCGTGCTCTTGAGCAATCCCCTCTCATCCCCCTGCCCCTGTCTCTCCCCGCGTCGCGGGGAGGGAAGGGGGATGAC
>DAOTYB010000176.1:0-8656 GCA_034435315.1 Anaerolineae bacterium
TTGCGAGGAGCGTTTTTTGCGACGAAGCAATCTCCGCGTTACGATCTGCGGTGGGCAACGTTGGGGATTGCTTCGCAGAAATCGCTCGCAATGACAGAGCGGGCTGAACGGTTACTGTTCGTTAACGCGAAGATTGCCGCGTTTGCATCGCGCGTTAATCGGCGTATAATACCGGTGGTTGCTGGTTTGGTTGTCCGCGTACAGGTTTGCCTGACCTTCACCTGGCATACCCATTGGACGAAAGTATCCAACTTGAGGATAACAGATGAATCGCGTCATACAAGTTTCAGTAGATGAATTGGGGCGCATTGTTATCCCTGCTACTCTGCACGAGCAACTGCATTTGGCGCCAGGGATGACCTTAGTCGTCGAAAAAGGGGAGCAGGGGTGGCATGCGTCTACGGATTCAGTCCAAGCCCACTGTTCTTGCAGAGAAAGGGGGGCTTTTAGTTGCCAGGGTGACAGCCTTGAGCAACCTTGCGAATGTCACGCGTCATGAGCGTGACCGACGTATCTTTGACCTCTTACAGCGAACAGATTAACCTGTGGATGGGGTTGCCATCGCTCTACGCGGGAATGGGAGTGTGGTTGGGCGGCTGCGCCGCCCAACCACACTCTGTCTCCCATCTCCCCCTGCTCTCCCCGCCACGCGGGGAGAGCAGGGGGTAGGGGGATGAGAGGGGTTGTCCCGTAGGGGTGAAAGATTTTTCGCCCATACAAAGATGGTGCAACAACGAGCACGTAACCTTCCGATGGCAGAAAAGATTTGCACTTTGTATCACCTATCATTCGAGAGAAATCAATGTCAGGACCCATTTTTCCATTTACAGCAATCGTCAATCAAGATAAGATGAAGCGCGCGCTCGTGCTGAACGCGATCAATCCGCTCATCGGCGGGGTGTTGATTCGCGGCGAGCGCGGCACCGCGAAATCTACGGCGGTGCGCGCGCTGGCAGCGCTACTCCCCGAAATCAACGTCGTCGCCGATTGTCCCTTTAGTTGTAATCCGTACGAACCAGATCGTTTGTGCGATTTCTGCCGCGAGCGCGTCGCGCGCGGCGAAGAGTTGCCGGTCGCGCGCCGCAAAGTGCGCCTGGTGGATTTGCCGGTCAGCGCGACCGAAGACCGCGTTGTTGGTACGCTGGACATCGAGCAGGCAATCAAAAAAGGTGAAAAGCGTTTTGAGCCGGGCGTTCTCGCTGCCGCGAATCGGGGCATCTTGTACGTGGACGAGGTGAATCTCCTCGATGACCACGTGGTTGACCTGTTGCTCGATTCTGCCGCGATGGGGGTGAATGTCGTCGAGCGCGAGGGGATTTCGTTTCAACACCCCGCGCAATTCGTGCTGGTCGGCACGATGAACCCCGAAGAAGGCGAACTGCGCCCGCAACTTTTGGATCGCTTTGGCTTGTCCGTCGAAATCAAAGGGATTGCTGACGCGGACGCGCGCGTCGAGATTATCGAGCGCCGGCTGGCGTTTGAAACCGACCCGGTGGGATTTTGCCAGGAGTGGTGCACCGCGGAAGAAAAGTTATCGCGCGAAATCGAGATGGCGCGCAAGATGTTGCGCTCGGTCACACACACGCAAGCCGATTTGTATGCCATTGCTGAACTTTCGGCGGGCCTGGAAGTGGACGGGCATCGTTCCGATCTGGTGATTCTCAAAGCCGCGCGCGCCCATGCCGCGTGGATGGGACGCACAGCGATCAACGAGGAAGACATTTTGCTGGCAGCAGAACTGGCTTTGCCGCACCGGCTCAAGCGCAAGGCGATTCACGAAGTCGAATTGCAATTCGAGCATCTCGAAAAACGCCTGGAAGCCTCCCGACAGAGCGCGGCGACTCCGTTACAGAGCGAAGCGCGGCACGAAGTAAAAAAAAAGCCGGCCTAGCGGCTGACCAGACGGCGGAGCAAGCGCCACCACCTACGGAACAGACTCCCCAGAGCACGGGGCACGAGCCGGGCAAGCCGGCAGCGCGCCCCGCCGATTTGATCCCCAGCGTGGGCAAGACGTTTCGCCCCCAACGTCTGCAAACTCCTCTCGATAAATTGCCGCGCCAGATCGCGGGCAAGCGTTCGCGCACGCGTACGGAACGCAAGCGCGGGCGTTACATCACCGCGCGCCTCGCGCGGGACAAACCCTCCGATCTGGCTTTTGATGCAACGTTGCGCCAGGCGGCGCCCCACCAGATCCATCGCGAGCACAAGGACGTGGCACTAGCCATCGAGCCGCAGGATTTGCGCGAAAAAGTGCGCGTGCGACGCGCCGCAAATTTGATTTTGTTCGTGGTGGATGCCTCGTGGTCAATGGCAGCCGCGGAACGCATGGTGGCGACCAAAGGCGCAATTATGTCGTTGTTGATTGATGCGTACCAAAAGCGCGATCGCGTCGGTCTAGTGGTCTTTCAAAAAGAGGAGGCGCGTCTGGTGTTGCCGCCTACAACATCGGTGGATCTGGCGGAAGAAGCGCTCAAGGATTTGCCGGTGGGCGGCAAGACGCCGTTGAGCGCCGGCTTGTTGCTGGCGCATCAGGTTTTGATTCGCGAGCGCATCAAGGATCGCGAGGTGATGCCGCTGATGATTGTGGTGACGGACGGCGCGGGGAATGTTTCGATGAGTCAGATGCCGCCGCAGGAGGAGGCGTTGCGCGTGGCGGAGATGATCAAAAAGATGGATATTCGTACGGTGGTCATCAACACCGAGCACGAGGCGTTTGATCGCGGTCTGGCGCAGGAACTAGCAGATCATCTCGGCGGACCGTGCTACACGCTCAAGCAATTGCGCGCCGAAGAATTGTATGCGCGCGTGCGCGAAGAGATGCGTGGTGTGGGTGGCATCGCCCGAAAGGACGCCGGGCTTGTGTAAAACCTGTGGATAGGTGTGGAAAATCGTCTTGTGTACCCGAATTTTCGCGCCTTGAGGTGTCAACCATCGGCTTGTGTTCAACCAGCCCATATTTTGGTGTCCATTAACACATCGAACACAACATTTAGTTATCTTTCAGGATGATGTGCTACAAGCGCGCAGAGGCGCAACACAAAAAGATACGCTTGTGGTGTATGTTTCACGTGAAACATTTACATAAAATTTTCGATGAGAGCACGCTGGGTGCTCTCATTTGTTTTCCAGCACCACCTTGATCGCGCGCGACGACTTTTTGTCGCTTGCTACGGCAATCGCGCGCCGATACTCGCTGAGCGGAAAGCGATGCGTGATCAACCCATCGGTCGGGAGTTTGCCCGCGCGCCAGTACTCGAATACCCACTCGTACGTGTGCTTGCGTACCCCATTCCACGTGTTCATCCCGTGTCCGTAACTCCCCACCAGATTGATGTGGTGGTACCAAATCGGCGTCAAGTCCACGCGCGGCATCGGCGCCATATGCGCGCCGAGTAGCACCACCGTACCGCCCGCGCGCGTCCAGCGGAGCGCGTCGTTCACTGTCTCGGCGGTTGCCACACAATCGTACACGCGCTCGAACCCGCCGATGACCACGCCTTTGTTGAGGAGGGCGGAAAAGTACTTGCCGCCGGTCACCTGCGCGATGGTCTGATAGGTGGGACGCCCGCGTAGCACCCGCTGCGCGCCAGCGCGCTCTGCCATTTCGGCTTGATGGGCATAGCGCGCCAGCACCGTCACCTCGCACGATGGCACGAGTGCACGCACCACCATCGTGACGAGCAAACCGATGATGCCCGCGCCGACGACCAGCACGCGCTCGCCGGGTTGCGGCGGAAAGCGCATAACCGCGTGCATCGCAATCGAGAGGGGTTCGGTCAGCACGGCGGCGTCATCGGAAAGATCGGGGGGACATGGGTACACGGCGGCTTGATGCGTGATGTATCCTTCGCCAAAGCCGCCGCCCACGCCGCGCGGTCCGGGCGCGGATTTGTTTTCGCAAAAGTGATAGTCCTCCTCGGCGCAGTAGCGACACGGCGGAGTGATCTCCAGGGTGGCGCAGTTGGCGCCAGCAAAGTGTGTGTCCATCAACACGCGATCGCCCACGCGAAAACGCGTCACGCCTTCGCCCACTTGAATCACCGTGCTGACGACTTCGTGCCCCAGATAAAAGCGTTCGTTCGCCGGCAACGCTGCTGGCGCAATCGAAGGATCGGCTTTGACGAAGAGGAGCGAAAGATCGGACGCGCAGATGCCGCAAAGTTCGTTGCGCACGCGCACCCAGCGCGGACCGGGCAACGGCACGCGCGCCAGGTCCTCCATTCGCGTAACCGAGAACGGCGTCCACACAAAATCGTGCCAGTGCGGTGCAAGCGCTTTGGTGAGTAACGCGCGTGGAATATTTTTTTCGACGTAGAGCGCGCGCATCGTTAGATCTCCTGCAGGTGCATTTTGCCATCGCTCTGGGGTACAAAGGTAATCGGTCCCTGCGGCACATGCGAGTCAATGTGCAGATAGCCCGCGTCAATGTACTCCCAGATGGTCTGGAAGGGTTGTTTATCAGTTTGCCATTTTTCGACAATCACGACGCCGTGACCGGGCAGCAGCGTGAAGACCACCCGGCGCGCGTCGGCGGGATCGTTGAGGGCGCGCGCTCGCGCAAAGGTCTCGCGAATGCCGCGCGCTTGCGCATCTGTCGCACACGAGACAGGAAAGTGGTGATAGGGCGCGTCCATTGCAACATACTCTACAAAGTCGGGATGAAAGGTGGCAACGCCGCGATGACCGTGCAGTTTCGAGCGCGTGACCGGCACCTGTCAGCGTTTGCCCTGCCACTCGATTGTCACGCGCGGCAGCAACTCGTCGAGCCAGATCATTTCGACTGATTCGGAGGAGGGCGGATCGTTGCGTTTGCCTTCGACGTGACGCACGCGCGCACCTTTGCCATCGGGACGCACACCGACAATCACCGTGAGGTCGTCCTCGTTGATGTGACCTTTGTTGACAGGGCGCGCGCTGCCGGTCACCGTGGCAATCAACGCATCGAGTTGCGGCTCCCACGTGGCAAAGCATCCTTCGCTGTACTGCCGCGCGACCGAATCGTGGACGGCAGGGACACTGACCAGTTCCGCGATTTGCACGGTCGGCGTAAAAAAGTCGCGGCGATCCAACTCGCGCGCGGCGGTGAGCATCGCGGCGGGTGTGGTCAACGCGCGCCATGTGGCGTACGGAATCGGCGCGTCCACTACCTCGTGCTGGGTCACCTCCGTGGTGCTCAGCGCGGTGACAAGGCGCAAGACGATGTTGGTGTAAAACGCGTTGGCGTTCGCGTTGGGAATGCGCGGATGCGCGCCGACGAGATCGAAGAGGTAAGCGCAGTCGGGTTTGTCCTCGCCGACGAACAACACGATGCGAATACTTTTGCTTTGCGCCTGGAGCATTCGCTCGAGCGCGAGGATCGCGCCGCCGCGTTGACTTTGCTCGATGAGCGTACGGTACGCGGTGGGTGCCAGACCCGGAAAAGTGAAATCGGCGGGGTCGAGCGGATTTTTGCGCAGCGCTGCGTCAAAGTGATCGAGCCAGCGCTGGAATTCCACCGGGCGCGCGTACAAGAGCGTGACAATCGTGGGCGTGTGTTTGAGGCGAAAGCGCGGACGCGCGGTGAAGAGGACTGCCTCATGCCAACTGAGCGGTTGCGCAAAAGGCGCGGTGGTGAGGATGAGATCGGTGTGCTCATCGGGTTGAGGTTGGACGGTATGATTCAAATGGCGAAATGTCTCCAGAAGACGCGCCACTGCCTCTTCCAGCGCTGGACTGGTGATCCCCGGCACAAAACTCACGTAGAGTTGTTTGAGCCAGGGGTGAAGTGGTGGGTTGGAAAACATAGTGAACTCCTTGAGAATGACGAATGACGAAGGACGAAGGACGAATGAGCCAATGAGCCAATGTGCCAATGAGCCAAAGGTGACAGTGACGAATGACGAAGGACGAAGGACAAATGATTTTCGATTTGCGATTTTTGATTTGCGATTTGAATCGGCAATCGAAAATCGGCAATCGGCAATCTAAAATTTGTCGGCGGTCGTCCGTCGGCGGTCATCCGCAGTAGGGCACAATTCTTGCAGGGGACATTCGTCACAACGCGGTGCGCGTTTGCGGCAGACGTTTTTTCCCAGCGCGACGAACAGGGCGTGATACTGGTTGAACATTTTTTCATCGCGCGGCAGATGGCTCATAAACAGAGTTTGCAATTCATCATACGCGGCATTTTCGCGCGCGAGCCCAAGACGCGCCATAATCCGCCGCGTGTACGCATCCACCACAAAGATCGGCTGATGCGCGGCGTAGAGGATGATCGAATCCGCCGTTTCGGGTCCGATGCCATACACGTCCAAAAGTTCCGCGCGGAGACGTGCAGTATCGAGACAGAACAGGTGTTCTAATTTGCCATGATGCGCCGTGAACAAAAAGTGTGTGAACGCTTTGAGTTTTTTCGCTTTGAGATTGAAATACCCGGCGGGACGAATCAGTCGCGCGAGGCGCGCGGTGGGCGCGCGGTGCAACGCTCTGGGAGTGAGCAAGCGCGCGCGCCGCAGGTTTGCCAGCGCGCGCTCGACGTTGGTCCACGCGGTATTCTGCGTCAGAATCGCGCCGACGATGATTTCGAACGCGCCGCCGGAACTGTGGGGCCACCAGTGTTGTGGTCCAAAGTGCGCGTCGAGGCGCTGATAAATTTCCTGCAGGCGTGTGGCAATGTCGTCGCGCGCGTTCATGCGTTATCTTCCCAGCACGCGTTTGAGTTCATCGGGGCGATCCGTGGTGATGGCATCCACACCCCACTGCGCGAGTCGCGTCATATCAAAAGTGTTATTCACTGTCCATACACCGATCTTGATGCCGCGCGCGTGTACCGCTTGCACCAGCGCTTCGGTCACCGGCACGTACGTGGGCATAAAATAGTCCGCGCCGGTAGCGTCGAGCGCCTCTTGAACGATGCGTTCGACGTTGTTGCCGCGCGCGCTAAACCAGTCGGCGCGCACGAGCGCGCCGGTTTTCAGTCGCGGTTCGATCTGTTTGATTTCTTTAAGCGTCGGAAAATCGAACGAGATGATGATGACATCGCTTACCATTCCGCGTGCTTGAATCAAGTCCACCACCAGGCGTTCGATACCGGGATAGCGTTGTCCTCTGGCGTTCACCTTGATTTCGACTTGAATGACGGTTTTGCCTTTCACCAAATCGAGTAACTCGCCGAGCGTGGGAATCGTTTGCGCGGCATAACCGCCGGAAAATTTTGCCGCCGCGTTGAGTTGCTTGAGTTCTGCCAGCGTCAGATCGCTGATGTAACCTCTGCCGTTCGTCGTGCGCGACACTTCGGCATCGTGCATCACGATAACGTGCCCGTCTTTGCTGAGATGCACGTCGCACTCGAGCATATCCGCGCCGAGTTGGAGCGCGTGCGCGAACGCGCCGAGTGTGTTTTCGGGGGCGAGTGCCGCACCGCCGCGATGCGCGACGATGAGTGGTTTGGGCGCGCGGCGGGGTGTCGTACTCGGGGGTACGGCAGTCGCGATGGGAGTGAGTGCAGGCGCGACAAGCGTGCTGGTGGGTGGGGTGGGCTGGGGAGTCATCGTTGCGCCGGGAGTGAGCGGCGCGCTGCAAGCAATAAGCAGGAAAAGCGGGAGCCAGAAAAATTTTCTCATCAATGTCCTTTCGGAGGCGGTTTGAAATTATTCTATCGCGAGTGGTTGAGAGTGTCAAAGTGTGAATATTACCAATCCCCTATTGCATCTTACTGCAAGCGGTGTTATAATTCGGGCAACAATTCAAACCCTAAGGAGGGAAAGAAATGGACATTGGCAAATCGTTTACGTACGTCTTTGATGACCCGAATTGGATCATGAAAGTGCTCATCGGAGGCGTGGTGAGTATGATTCCGATTGTGAACTTTGCGGCGTTCGGCTATATGGTCACTACGCTGAAGAATGTAGCAGAGGGACAGTCTCAGCCCCTACCCGAGTGGAGCAATTTTGGTGACCACTTTATGAAGGGCTTGTACGTCTTTGTAGGTGTTCTTATATACTTGGCGCCTGTCCTTCTGCTGTACTGCTGTATGATTTTGATTAGCGCAGTGCTCCCTGCTGCAAGTGGCGGTGGTGATGCCGGTGGCGCATTGGCGACTCTTGCTGGTCTCCTCGGTATGTGTTTGATGTGCTTGATATTGCTCTTCGTTCTTGTTATCGCTGTCATGTTCCCTGCCGCCTTGATACGCTATGCAGTCAGCAATCAACTCTCGGTCTTTTGGGATTTTCGTGGCAACTTTGACCTTGTCCGTGCGAATCTAGCGAACTATATCATCGCGCTGTTGATTGCCTGGGTCGCCGGGTTCGTCGCTGGCTTTGGTGTGATCCTTTGCGTGATCGGCGTGATCTTCACGACGTTCTGGGCATACTTGGTCAGCGCGCACGTGTTCGGTCAATTCTGGCGCACCAGCCAGGGTGTGGTAAGCGTCTGAGGTCGTAGAATAATCGAATCACGATTTAACAAAGGGACAATCTCGATGGGTTGTCCCTTTGTCATTTTATCTGTACGTAACTGCTCAGCCCCGGGCTCGCTCGCTATTGGTTAGAAACTGACGACTAACGCAAGCCAATGGCTGAGCCTGAATTTCGCCGTCGTGTCCCGGGAACAACCCCACTCATCCCCCTGCCCCCTTCTCTCCCCGCATAGCGGGGAGAGAAGGGGGCAGGGGGATGAG
>DAOTYB010000177.1:0-4279 GCA_034435315.1 Anaerolineae bacterium
GCGTATGAGTACGCCGGACCGATTTCGCCGCTCGGCGCGCTCATCGCGCGGGCGGTGCGACGCGCGGTGCTAGGAGCGCTGGATGAAAGACGAAGGACGAATGACAGATGACGAAGGACGAACGACGGATGACGAACGACGCAGGACGAAAGACGAAGGACAAAGTTTCGTTCGTCGTTGGTCCTTTGTCCTTCGTCTGCTTGTCGCTGTTGCGCTCGATTGGCTCATCGGCGATCCGCCGAACGCGCTGCATCCCGTCGCGTGGTTCGGACGATTCGCGCAAGCACTGGAACGTAGCGCGCCGCGCGACAATCCGCGTGCGGAATTGTGGTACGGCGCGGGGATGACCGCAAGCGGCATCGCGCTTGCCGCGCTCCCGGCATTGTCGCTGGAACGATGGTTGCGCGCGCGCTCAAGTGTGTGGTGCATCGCGCTCGCCGCGCTCGCGCTCAAGCTGACGTTTGCGTGGCGCGGCTTGATTCGCGCAGGTCAAGCCGTGCAGCACGATTTGGAAACTCGCGCGCTGAACGCGGCGCGCGACGATTTGCGCGCGCTCGTCAGCCGCGATACGCGCGCACTCGACACGTCGCAACTGTCCGCGGCTGCGATCGAATCGCTGGCGGAGAATGCCAGCGATTCGTTCGTCGCGCCGCTGTTTTATTTTTACCTGTTCGGTTTGCCCGGCGCGTTTGTGTATCGCGCGGTCAACACGCTCGATGCGATGATCGGCTATCGCGGGCGGTACGAGTTTTTGGGCAAGGTCGCCGCGCGCCTGGACGACGCGCTCAATTTCATTCCCGCGCGCCTCACCGCGCTCTTGCTCGTCCTTGCCGCGCGATGCACACGCAACGATGCGCGGCGCGCGTGGCAAACGATGTTGCGCGATCACGCGCGCACTGAAAGCCCGAATGCCGGCTATCCGATGAGCGCGATGGCTGGCGCGCTCGATGTGCGGCTGGAAAAAGTGGGGCATTACGTTTTGAACGAGTATGGTCGCGCACCGCAACCGCGTGACATTGCGCGTGCCGCGCGCGTTGTGTCGGTAGCGCTGGGGCTGGCGGTGGTGGGAATGGTGCTGGTGGGACGACGAATGACGAAGGACGAAGGACGGATGACGAAAGACGGAGGGATAGATGCCATTCAAGTTTGAAAAGTTGGAAGTGTGGCAGTTGGCTTTGGACTATCTCGATTTGATCTATGCGATTGCGGAGCAATTACCCAAGAGCGAAGAGTACAATCTCAAATCGCAAATCACACGCGCGGCAACTTCGGTCGCGCTCAACATTGCAGAAGGATCAACTGCGCAGACAGATCAGGAGCAAGCGCGTTTTCTCGGTTTGGCAATCCGTTCACTTGTCGAGACCGTCGCGTGTCAACACATCATCAATCGTCGTAATCTCTTGCCTGACCTGATCCCGTTGCGCGAAGCGTACCAACGCGCCGAGATACTCGTTGCCAAGTTGCACACCATGCGAAAAACGATTGCACCTGAACAAAAGTGGCTACGTGAGGAAAAGGCGGTCTATGAGACGAAAGACGAATGACCAAGGACGAAGGGCAAAAGACGAAGGACGAACGACCAAGGACGAAAGGCGAAGGACGAAAGACATTCGTCATTCGTCGTCCGTCATTCGTCATTCGTCGTCCGTCATTCGTCGTTCGTCCTTCGTCCTTCCTCTCCGACCTCGCCCCGCGCTCCAACACCTCGTGCCGGTCGCGCACGGCGGTTTTCACAGCACGCACGCGGACGATTGGCTCGATTTCAGTTCCAACGTCAATCCGTACGGTCCTTCACCGCGCGTGTGGGACGCGCTGCGCGATGTGCCCATCGGTCGCCATCCTGACCCGCGCGCCACACCGCTGCGTGATGCGCTTGCCGAGCGGCACGACATTGACGCGCGTCAACTCATCGTCGGCAACGGCTCGATCGAGTTGATCTATCACCTCGCGGTGGCGTACCTGCGCGCGAACGATCGCGTGCTCATCGTCGCGCCGACGTTCGGCGAGTATGCCGCGTCCGCGATGATGATGGGCGCGCGCCGCGTCGAGTATCGCGCGCGTCCAGAGAACGATTTTGCGATTGATGTGGACGCGCTCGTCGCGCAGGCGCGCGCGCTGCGTCCGCGCGTGCTGTTCGTCTGCAATCCGAACAATCCGACGGGAACGTACCTCGCGCGTGACGACATTGAAAAGATTTTGCGCGCGTGCGACGATACACTCGTCGTGCTGGATGAAGCGTTCGTCCGATTCGTTGCAAACGCGTGGGATGCGCGCGATCTGTTGCGGTACGACAATCTGCTGATTTTGCGTTCGCTCACCAAAGATTACGCGCTCACCGGTTTGCGCGTCGGCTACGCGCTGGCATCGGCGGCGATCATCGAGTCGCTCGAAAAAGTGCAGCCACCGTGGAGCGTGAACGCGTTCGCGCAAGCCGCCACGCTCACCGCGCTGGACGACGAACAACATTTGCGCGACTCACTCGCCGCGCTGGCGCGCGCAAAAATCGCGCTGGTGAACGATTTGACGCGGCTTGGTTTGCGCGTCGTCCCTTCGACGACGCATTTCTTTCTCGTGCAAGTCGAATCGGCGGCGGAATTCGCGCGGCACCTGCGCGCGCGTAAAATCGTTGTGCGTGATGGCACTTCGTGGGGCTTGCCGAATTTCGTTCGCATTGCCACGCGCACGCCGGAGGAGAATGCGCGGCTTGTCGAAGCGATTGCAAGGACGAATGACGGATGACGAATGACCAATGACCAATGACGAATGACGAATGACCAATGACGAAAGACCCTTTGTCCGTCGTTCGTCCTTCGTCGTTCGTCGTTCGTCGGGGGGTGTGGTTGACCACACGCGTACTGATGATTCAAGGCACAATGTCGTCGGTCGGCAAGAGTTTGTTGGTAGCGGCATTGTGTCGCATTTTCAAACAAGACGGCTGGCGCGTCGCGCCGTTCAAAGCGCAAAATATGGCACTCAATTCGTTCGTCACGCGCGATGGACGCGAGATCGGACGCGCGCAAGCGATGCAAGCGGACGCGGCGGGTGTGGACGTGACCGTCGAGATGAACCCGATTCTCATCAAGCCCGAAGCCGATTCGTTCGCGCAAATCGTTGTGCTGGGCAAACCCTGGGCGCGCTTGCCAGCGGGCGAATATATGCGACGGCGCGGCGAGTTGTGGAATGTCGTCACGCGCGCGCTCGACGCGCTGCGCGCGCAGTACGATGTCGTCGTCATCGAAGGCGCGGGCAGTCCCGCCGAACTCAATCTCAAGCGCGGCGATCTGGTGAATATGGCGATTGCCGAGTACGCCGACGCGCCGGTGCTACTCGTTGGCGATATTGATCGCGGCGGAATCTTCGCGCAACTCCTGGGAACACACGCGCTCCTCGAAGCAAACGAACGCGCGCGCATCAAAGGGTTCATCGTCAACAAATTTCGCGGCGACGCGCGCTTGTTTGACGATGGTGTAAGAATCCTCGAAGAACGTAGCGGCGTTCCAGTGCTGGGCGTGATGCCGTTCATTCACGATTTGCGGATTGCGGAGGAAGATTCGGTCGTTTTGGAGACGAAGGACGAAAGACAGATGACGAAAGACGAACGACGAAGGACGAAGGACATTCGTCTTTCGTCGTTCGTCCTTGGTCTCGATGTGGTGGTGATTCGCCTGCCGCACATCAGCAACTTTGACGATTTCGATCCATTACGCGCGGAGGAGGATGTGAGCGTGCGCTTTGTGGATTGTGTCGAAGATCTGGGCGAACCCGATTTGATCATTTTGCCCGGCACCAAAACGACGATTGCTGATTTACAATTTTTGTGCACGCGCGGACTAGAAGCGCGCCTCATCGCACTCGCGCGCGCAGGAACGCCGGTGCTGGGAATTTGCGGCGGCTATCAGATGCTTGGCTCAGAGATTCGCGATCCACTGCGCGTCGAATCGAACGAGACGCACATTGCGGGGCTGGGTTTGTTGCCGCACGTGACGACGTTCGAAGCGGAAAAGCAAACGGTGCGCGCTCGCGGCGTCGTCGTGGCGAACGAAGGTTTGTTTGCGAACGCGCGCGGCATCGAGATTGCCGGTTACGAAATTCATATGGGACAGACGCGCGGCGAAGGCGCGCCGCTCGTGCGCATCACAGAGCGCGGCGAAAACGCGGTGGACGATGCCGACGGCGCAGTGGACGCGTGCGGCTGGATCGCTGGCACGTACTTGCACGGCTTGTTCGACAACGACGCGCTGCGCGAGGTGATGCTCGCGAATCTCGCCGCGCGCAAAGG
>DAOTYB010000178.1:0-4678 GCA_034435315.1 Anaerolineae bacterium
TCGTCGCGCGCGCGCCGCGCGTGGTGCCGCTCGCGATAGCGACGCTCATCGCGCTGCTGACCTTGCCGTTCTACTATTCCGCGTGGGGCGAGTGGCGGCGCGCGCCCTTCGCGGAGGCGAATCAATTTTTGCGCGCGCATGCACAGGCGGACGATGTGATTTTGCACGATAACAAACTCTCGTTCTTCCCGATGCATTTTTACGACCGCACCTTGCCGCAACAATTTCTCGCCGATCCGCCGGGTTCTAGCAACGATACGCTCGCGCGCGGCTCGCAAGAGGCAATGCAACTATTCCCAATTGAATTCGATGTTGCGGTGCGCGGACGCACGCGCGTCTGGTTTGTGATTTTTCAGACGGCGATTGACGAGGCGGCGCAGGAGGGTCGCGCGCACGGCAACCTGTCGCGCCTGGACGCGTGGATGCAGCGTGGCGATATGGTCGCGTTTGGCGATGTGAGGATTTATCGGTATGATGCTCGTTGAGCGCTGGTGCGCGCTCGATCCTGCGTGGCGATTCGCTCTCGGCGCGTATCTAGTAGCGCGCGTCGCGTTGAGCGCGTGGGCATTCGTCATTGCGACGCTGTTTCCCATCGTTGCGCAGAATCTCGATTTGTTTGGCGCGCCCGTGCTGGCAGTGTTCGATCTCGCGTCGGGTGAGCGGTACGCCTACTTGCGCGAGGTGGACGGCGCGGTGCTGACGTTTCGCGCAGGCGAGTCGGATTTTGTGGTGGACGCGCAGACGGGGAGCGTGTGGTCGTTGCGCGAGGGACGCGCGATCGCAGGTGTGTACGCGGGGCGCGCGCTAGGCGCATCGCCGTACTCGGCGGAAGAAATTTTTCCGTATCACGGCGTTGCGCCGGAAACGAATGTGTTCTTGTCGGTGTGGCAGCGCTTTGATACGAATTGGTATCTCAAAATTGCGCGGGATGGTTACGTTGATGCCGCGAGCCAGGTGTACTTTCCGCTGTATCCGTTGCTCATCCGCCTTGTGAGCGCGCTGGTTGGAAACGCGATACTGGCGGCGCTGCTCGTGTCCAACCTCGCGCTCATCGGCGCGCTGGCGCTGCTGTATCGGTTGAGTGAAGCGTTGTTCGGCGCGGCGAGCGCGCGGCGCGCGGTAGCGTACTGGTTATTGTTTCCAACCGCATTTTTTTTGCAGGCGGCGTACACCGAATCGTTGTTTCTCTTTCTCACGCTTGCCGCGTTCGATTGTGCGCGTCGCGAGCGCTGGGTTTTCGCAGCGTTGTTTGGCGCGCTGGCGGCGTTGACGCGTTTGCAAGGTGGGTTGCTTGTTGTGCCGCTGGCGATCGTGGGTTTCAGGCATTGCGTATTGCGTATTCCGTATGACGTTTCACGCATCACGCATCACGCTATACGCACTACGCAATACGCTATACTCTTGATTCCCCTCGCCACGTTTGCGTTTCTGGCGTACACGAATCTTTCGTTGATTGCAAGTTACGAAGGTGAACTGCACGCGCGGTTTGTGTTCCCTTGGGATAATGTCATCGCCGCGCTAGTATTGTTGGTTGACGGGCGCGCGAGTTTTGTGGATGGGTTGAACTTGGTGACGACGCTCGGTTTTGGTGTGTTGCTGATTGCGGTGTGGCGCGCCTTGCCGCGCGAGTACGCTTTGTACGCGCTGCTGATGTACCTCGCGCCACTCTTTCGGATGACGACGACGCAACCGCTCGTGAGTATGGATCGCTATGTGCTGGCGATTTTTCCCGCGTTTGTGTGGCTGGGCGCGCGCGGGCAGAACGCCTGGGTCAATCGTGCCATCGTGTATCTGGCGTTTCCGTTGCAATTGTATTTGAGCGCGCAATTTGTGTTGTGGGGATGGGTGGGTTAGCAAGATGGACAATCAGATGAACTACTCTAATCATTGGATTCTCTCTCTCGACACGGTGTTGTTACTCGTGCTGGGTACGGCGCATTTGTGGTTCAACCCGACTAGTAGCGCGTTACTAGTAACTCTGATGGCGATCTATGTTCTGGTGAGTTTGCTTGTGCCTCAGATGCCCGATGAAAAAGTGGACTCTTCATGGCGTGAGCGTCTCATTTTTGTATTTCGTATAATTATCGTTTTATTTGTTGTAATTTTTGCCATACTGACGCCGGTGTGGATGAATGTGTCTGCTCGTCTTGACGAAGGGTCGGCAACCCATGCGAATGATGGATTGATTCAGACAGAAGAGGCGATCAAGTTCCTGTTGAAGGGTATGAATCCATACACGGTTGACTATTTAGCGACACCTTTAGCAGATTGGAAAGGTGGCGAACCACCGTGGACGCCCATCCGAGGACCTTTATATCACAATGCTTATCTCCCTTTCCTTTTTATTGGTTCTATTCCATTTTATCTGTTCATCAGCGCAGTACTCGGTACGATCAGCGTATTCTGTATGTGCTGATCTACCTGGAAATGTTACTCTTGTTGCCTCTGATCACTAGACGAGCGCGGGACAAATTAAGCTTGCTTTGTGCTGTGGGACTAAATTTTCAATTTGTTTATTTCTTGTATGATGGACGTAACGATGTAGTGATTCTGTTTGGTTTACTACTCACAACTGTATTCTTAATCAGACAAAATTTTATTGTCGCTTCTCTCGTGTTAGGTCTGACTTTAGGCGTCAAACATTTCGCCTGGCTGTCTTTGCCGTTCTACGCTCTTTATCTGATAGGGAACAATCGAGACAGACACAGTGTGCTTCGAGGAGGGCGTTACTTGGTTGTCACTTTTTTGGTTGTTGGTGTGATTATTTTGCCTTTCTTGATATGGGATGCCTACTCGTTCATTGATGATACGGTTCTATACCTGATTGGTGGAACAGCGGATAGTTATCCTATTCGGGGTTGGGGTTTTGGTACACTATTACTTGCTATTGGTATCATCACCTCGCCTGAATCACCATTCCCTTTTGTCGTGCTTGAAGTCGTGTTCGGAATTCCCACATTGATTTTGTTGTTGCGCTGGCAATGGCGTGAAAATACGTTGAAGCGAGTGTGGATTGGTTTCGCGGGGTTCTCGTTCGTCGTCCAATATTTCTCGCGCTTTTTCAACGACAATTATGCCATTTTCGTTTTGCAAGCGTTGGTGATCGGCGCGCTGATGTCGCCATATCGTTGGCAAACGGAGTCAAGCGATGCGCGCTGATGTGATCTCGCAGCGTGAGTGGATTGTGGTGATTGTGATTGCGTTAAGCGTCACCGTATTACTTCAAGTGCCCTACGCGCTCGGCTACGTGCTGGCGCGACCGAGAACGGAATACACCGGCTTGCTCATCAACGTCGAAGACGGCAGTTATCTTTCCGCGATTGGGCAGGGCATCAACGGCGCGTGGTTGTATCGCATTCCGTTCACGACCGAACCGCACGCGCCTGTGTTTATCGAAGTGTTCTACCTTGCGCTGGGGCACGCGGCGCGCGCGCTGAATCTTTCCGCGACGGCGATGTGGCATCTGGCGCGCATCGTCGCCACGATAATCTTGTTCGTTGTACTATACGATTTTATTGCGCGCTTTTTCGATTCGTCGCGTCAGCGCCGCGTGGCGTACGCGCTGGCGATTTTCGGGGCAGGGTACGATTTCTGGCGATTCCCGTTCGATGGCGCGAACGGCGCGGAAGCGCTACCGATCGAACTGCGTGTGCCAGAAGCGCACATTTTCTACAGCGCGTTGACGTATCCGCATTTCGCGCTGGGTATCGCGTTGGTGCTAGTCACCTTTGCGTTGCTGCTGCGCGGGTTGAACGATGAACATCGTCCGATTGTCTATGCCGTTGGCGCGGGGCTGGGCAATCTGCTCATCGGCATCGTCTATCCGTTCTTGATGTACTTGATCGTTGCGGTCACGGGCGCGTATCTTCTTTTTCTGATGTGGCATCGGCGCAAGATGTTATGGCGCGCGCTGCTTCCGCTGGGAGTGGTGTTTGGACTTCCCGCGCCGCTCTTTGCGTACTACCAGAGCGTTTTGATGACGAATCCGGTGATTCGACTGTGGAACGTTCAAGCCACGACACTCTCGCCGCATCCGCTTCACTTTGTGCTGGCGTACGCGCCCTTGCTGGTGTTCGCTGTGTTGACGATTCGCCCGCTCGCGCGCGCGGACGCGGCGCGGCAACGCGTGTTCGCGTTTTTGTGGATTTGGGTCATTGTCGTCGCGCTGTTGTTGTATGCGCCGATTACGCAACAACGTCGTTTCGTCGAGGGGGTTCAGGTGCCGCTGGCGATTCTTGCCGCGCTCGGTTTGTGCGAGGTCGCATTGCCGCGCCTAGCGCGCACGCGCGTGTTTGTCGCGCTCAGCCAGCGACCGAATTACAGCGTCGCGGGCTTGGAACGTTTGCTCATCATCGTGTTCATCGCGCTGGCGAGTGTGGCGAGTGCGTACGTGTGGGTGAGCAGTGTCGCGTTGCTCGGCTTGGTTCAGCCCTACCCGCTCTTTCGTCCAACGGCGGAATTGCAAGCGATGGATTGGTTGCGCGCGCACACATCGCCCAATGACGCGGTGCTCTCGTCGTACTGGACGGGTAGTTTCATCCCCGCGCGCGCCGGCAACATCGTGTTCGTTGGTCAGCGCTACGAGACGATTCATTTCGACGAGAAACGCGCGGCGGCGGAAAAATTTTTTGACGCGGCAATGGATGACGCGTGGCGCGTCGCGCTCTTGCGCGAGTAT
>DAOTYB010000179.1:0-2524 GCA_034435315.1 Anaerolineae bacterium
GCCGTTCTTTAGAAAATTGCTCCTGCGTAATCATGCCAACTCCTCACGGGACCGTTTCCAACAACCACACGCGATCCTGCCGATACACCAATCGAAAACGCGAATCGGCGAGCAATTCCGCCGGTTTCAGAACGTACGGCCCCGCATAATTCACCCGCACCTGCCGTTGACCGATGTACACGTGCGTGATGCCGCGCGCGCGCAACTCTGCCGCCACGCTGGCATCGTTCATCCCTTTTGACTGAATCAGGCGCGGCAGCGCGTTGATCCACTCACGATAATCCGCGCGCACCCCTTGCTCCGAACCATAGTTGATCGGCGGCAAAGTGGTCTGCCGCCGCGCCAGGAGCGGCAACCACCACCCACCATCCGAGCCAACAATCACACTGTCATTATACGCAAAGAACGAATTGACGAGAAACCGCGCGTTCGCCGGCGTATTGTTCCGAATCCACTCCGCCGCGCGTAGATCCGCGCGCGTCACCAGCGCGTGCGGCTCTGCGCGCACCTCCAGCACGCGCTCCCGCGCGCCCCACAGTCCCAGCGCGGTCAACAATACCAACAACCCTACTTGGAGCGTGAAACGTGAAACGCGAAACGTCGCCACCATCGCGCCCAGCACCACTCCCGCCACAATGTACGCCGCGATGAACACCGCAAAATTGCTCAACGCGCCTTCGCCGGGCAAACGCAACCAGCGCGGATTCGCCGCCAGCAATACGAAAAACCACCACAGAACGAAAATCGCAAAATCCTTTTCGCGTCGCCACAAACCATAACCGATTGCTAGCACAAGCGCGAGCCACACGGTCATCGGCAAATAACTTGCCAGATCGCCAATCGAGTTGTACTGCTGCGTCCACGCCGAAACCGCATCCGCCGGTGTGGTCAATTGCCTCGCAAAGTTCGCCGTGATCTTTCCGCCAAACGTATGAACGAACCACGGCAAAAAGAGAAATCCACCTCCAACCCCCATCCACACAATCTGACGAACTGTCTCGACGATTCGCGCGCGCCGCGCCTCGAACAAGAAATACGCCGCGAAGAAACAGATACCGAAGATCAACACGCGATAATGCGTCAGCGCAAGTCCACCCCACGCCAGCCACGCAAGCGCGAGCAGGCGCCGATCGTGTGCGCGCGCCTCCAACACCATCCACGCGATCAGAATCGCCGCTGGCAAAATCACTTGCCCCGCCAGTTGCGTGTAGCGTCCCCAATTGGTGTAAAACATCGGCATCGGCGAAAGCAAGCCGGCAACGAACATCGCGCCAACACCTGCCCAGCGACTCTTGCCCACACGCACCGCCAGTGGATAGAGCGCAAGCACTGCCAGCACATTCACGATCTGTCCAACCCACAACGTAGCGCGCGGCATACTTGCGCCAATAATCCAGTGAAACGCGGCAACCGCTGAATGAAAACCAAAGTGGTATGTAAACGTGCGCAACTCGGCATACGGCAGCCATGAATCAAACAGACCACCATTGTCCACCAGCAACTGTGCGATCATCGTGTGGTGGTACGAATCGCCCCACATCGGCACATCGAGCGAACGAATCGCCCAGAACCGCGTGAAAATGATGACGCCGATCAGCAACACTTCACAAGTAACGATTACAAATTGCAGATCGCGAATTACGAATTGCGAATTGCGTATTGCGTATTGCCACCTGCCTACCGCCTCCCGCCACCCGCCTCCCGCCATCTGCCATGCCAACGCGCTAGTTGCAACGAGTACCGGCACCCACGCGTACAACGCGCCAAGATGCAAATCAAACACCGCTGTCCACAAAATCAACAGCGGATAGAGCGCGAGACTCATCCCGCCTGCCAGACCGACGCGTTCCATCCAGGACAGCGCGCGCCACCCCGGCAACAACCACATCAGGAGCGCCCAACCCGGCAAAACGAAAAGCAGAATCGCGATGACGACGACTTGTAGCCACGTCGTCACCATCGCGGCCAGACCGATCGTTAATTCGATTGGATCGTACGCAAGTCGAAACGCCATCTGCGCGTCGAGGGGTTGATCGTTTTGGTACAACGCGCCATCGAGGTACGTCTCATCGTTCGCGGTACCAACGCGCAGCGCGCCATCGGACAATTCGAGCGCCACATAGTAATCGCGCCCGCGCGAATCGCGTTGCGGTGCAAAAGCAAAACGATAAAACCCCGGCTGTGTCACCGCCGACACGGCAAGCGTCGCCGTCGCAAGGTCATCGGACAATTGTGGATGCGCGCGCAGATGCAAACGTACCTCGCCGATGCCTGGCGTCTCGGGTGCGAGAAAAATCTCGACGCCGTTCAAGCCGCGATCGCGCGCGGTGAACGTTTGCCCAACCGTCTGCCCCGCGCGCACAACAATTTCCGATTGGGCGGCGATCGGCTGCCCATCCTTCACCATTGGCGCGCACGCAATCAACGCAGGGAGCAACACCGTCAGAAACAATAACCTGAATGTTCGCATCTACGTCAACGAATCAACGAAGAATCAACGATTCAACGATTCAACGATTCAACA
>DAOTYB010000180.1:0-14713 GCA_034435315.1 Anaerolineae bacterium
CCTGTTTCTACCCAATGGGTAGAAACAGGTAGCCGTGCCTGTAGTTGAACCTAGACTTGTCGGGTCTTTCAAACACGCGCTCGCGTCCTGGCGAGTTGGACGGCATAATCCACCATTTTCTCCCACGACATTGCCGTGCCTTGTTCCCATGCCTTTCTAAAAGCAACCTCGCCTAACATCTCTTGCGTCCGGAATTTGTAACCATCGAAATCGGCTTGCTCCGCTGGTGCCATCGGCATATGCCGCTCTTGACGAAAGCGTTGGGTCGCGCCAAACAAACGCGCCGCCGCTTCCCATTTGCCTTGTATTGCCAGAACGCTTGCCAGACCAGTGAGACAATGTACCATTGCTGGACGATTGCCCAGGCGACGCAACGTCTCAAGATTCGAAGAGAGTAACTGGAGAGCCGTTTGAGGGTAACCCTGCTTCAGTTCCACGTACGCAAGATTGCTTTGAATCCACGCGATACTTTCATGCTGTTCCAGTTCCTGGCACAGAGTCAGGCTGGCGTTGAACAACTCGCGTGCGCGTGTCCAATTGCCCTGGCAATACGCTGCGCGTCCCATATCGTTGAGCGTGCCGGCGATTCCACTGTTGTCTTTCAGTTCGCGGCGCAGGGTCAAACTGCGCTCGTACAGCGCTATCGCGCGTTCACACTCACCAAGAAAATAGGCTTGATTGCCCAGAGCGCCCAGCAGAGCGGCGATAATCCACCGATCGCCTGCTTGTTCGGCGAGTTGTAATCCCTCTTCAAAATGTGCCGATGCCTCTGCATGCCTACCTTGTGCGAGTGCCTGTAACCCTGCATTCAGTAGCATCCCTGCCGTTAGCCAAGGATCGCCTTCCTCACGCGCCAGAGCCAATCCTTCAACCATCAACGTCTCGGCGTGCTCCAAATCTCCACGCCAGTTTCGTTCACACTCGCTCAGCACATAGAGACATATGGCTTTGAACCAGCGTTCTTGCAATTGACACGCCAGCGCAAAACTTGTCTCGCAGAACGTGTTGGCTTGTGGCAGATCACCTTGCATATACGCCAGTACACCAGCGCCAGCGAGAGGGCGGGCATAAATCGCCTGAATCGTGCGGTCCGCTTGCTTGGTGAGAGGAACGCTTTTTTGAAACGCTTCGTCGCACCAGAGCCGACCGGTTTTCAACATTCCGCGCATCGCCCAGAACTGACACAGGGCGGCAATCAACCGCAACCCCGCTTCAAGATCGTGCATGGAACGCTCTGAGCAACGGAACGACCAGCGTAAGGCAGCGTGTAAATTCTCATAATCAGCTTCCAGCCGTTCCAGCCACACAATCTGATCGCTGCGACGAAGTCTGGGTTCATGCTCTTCCACGTACCGTAAGAACCAATTGCGATGCCGCGTGCCTAATTCCGTAAATTCGCCGGACTCGATCAATTTCTGGCGCGCGTACTCCCGTATCGTCTCCAGCATACGATAGCGCATTTCCTCGCGCTCGTCTACGACGATGAGCGATTTTGCCACCAGCCGTGCTATTCCTTCAAGGACATTCACGGGTGCCAGCGGAGACGTTTCCGGACCTACCTCACTCACAATTTGCTCGGCGGCTTCCAGCGTCCACCCACCCAGGAAAATGGCGAGCCGGCGGAACAGCGCGCGCTCGCCATCAGACAACAAATTGTAACTCCAATCTATCGCGGCTTGCATCGTCTGATGATGTGGCCACACGTTACGATGCGCACTGGTCAACCAACGAAAGCGATCGTTGAGACGATTAACGATTTGCGAGACGGTCATCGTTTGTGTCCGCGCCGCCGCCAGTTCGATGGCGAGAGGAAGCCCATCAAGACGCCGACAAATCTCTACGACCGCGCCAGCATTCTTTTCATTGAGAGCGAACCGCGCATTGACCAACGCCGCGCGCTTGACAAACAACTGCACGGCGTCATTCGTCATCAATTCCGCAACGTCCCTCGATGAAATACGCGCGGTGATGTTCGTGTCAAGCGCCGGCACGCCCAGAGGCAAAACCTGCCAGACCACCTCGCCCGAAATTCCCAACGGCTCGCGACTGGTAGCAAATAGGTGCAGTTGTGGACACTGATTCAGATACCTTTCGGCCAGGCAGGCGCACTTTTCTACCAGATGCTCGCAGCCATCCAATAACAAAAGGAGGTGCTTGCCGCGTAAATAATGCCCCAGCGTTTCTTCCAGCGTATGACTGGCAGATTCGCGCACGCCCAACACTTTGGCCATCGCGTAGGGAACCAGGTCCTCCTCCGAGAGCGATGCCAAGTCCACCCACCACACCCCTTCCCGAAAGTCGCGGACAAGCTTGGAGGCGACCTGAATCGCCAGACGTGTTTTGCCGCATCCGCCCGCCCCCGTCAACGTAACTAGACGAGTCTGACGAACGAGGCGCTCCAGTTCAAGACATTCCTCTCTCCGCCCAACAAAATCAGTCAGTAGAATGGGCAGGTTGGTCAGTGCGGCTTCCTGTGATGATGCTCTGGCTTCTGCCGTTTGAATCCATTGATAGAGTGATTGCGTTTCAGGCGATGGCTCGACATTGAGTTCATGGTGTAAACTCTGTTTGCATTCTTCGTACTGTCGAAGTGCGGCATGCCGATCGCCGATAGCAACGAGACACACCATAATATTCTGATGCACCTTTTCATTGGCGGGCTCCACCATCAACGCACGACGCGCATAGTGGATCGCACGGGTATATTCCCCGCGCGCACGGAGGGCTTGCACCAAGCGCAGGAGCAAATCAATATACTGGGCACGCAATGCCTCCCGCACCGGCGTAATCCATTCGTCATAGAAATCTGCGAGTAAATCGCCACGATACAGTTCAACTGCGGCTTGCCACTGTTCGATGTCCGCGTCGGTAACACCCAAACTGGTCCTGGTATCACAAATCTTTTGGAATACCTTCACATCTATCCAGAGGGATTCTTGATCCAGTTGCACCGTCCCGCGATCGGTGAAGAGAATGTCATTTCCCAGCGATTGGCGTATGGCGGCGAGCGCGTTGCGCAACGAAGCCCGCGCGGGTTCGTCAGTAAAGTCGCCCCAGAAGAGGGTCGCCAGTTTTTCGCGCGATTGAGGTTCGGGGTGCAAAGCGAGGAACGCAAAAAGTGATTTCACTTTGCGCGTGAGGAGTTGAATCGGCTGTGTCTCGCGTTCGAGGCGAAAGGTTCCGAACAGAGTCAACCGAAGAGGTGAGCCATTTGTCCTGGTGAGACGTGCCATCGTTTTTGTCTCCGGTGCACGTGATCTCTTCGCCTTACATACATTGATGATGAGCGGTCTGGCTCCAGGGGTATCACTTGCAAATTTCGACCGCACCCATTTTAACATCAATACTCTCGCATTGTCAATAATTTCACAGTTTGCGTTTGTCGTACTTTCTATCTTGTGATACAATTAGGGCAATGACTCTACTGACACCCATCAGGCAAGCAGGGCAAGTATCATTTTAGAAACGGAAAGTCCAATGCTGAAGGAATTGACGTGGTGCGAAGAGCACAACTGTCCCATTGTACGTCTTGGCAACGCCTACGAGTGTGTGATCGAGCGCGTGGATGCGCATCTTGGCGGCAAACGCGTGCAAGACATCATACCCGCTAGTGCGCAAACACCCCTCACGCTCGTCTTCGACGACGGGCACACGTTGCCACTGCTCTGCCCCGATTGCGGCAAGGCGTTTCACGTTCAAGCCGAGGAAGAGGACAAGGTACTCGACGATATGGCGGGACTCTATGTGATTGGCATGGCGTACGTCGAGCCTGGTGCCATTGAAGAAGATTCGCCCGAAATGATTGTCCTTGCCTTTGGTACCTCGCCAGAGGCAGACCCCGATCAACCGGATTCGATCGTCGAGGAACTCTACGTCCATCTGGAGAGTGCGCGCCGTTTGACGTGCCCAGGCGAACGCCGCGCGCCCTCACGCCGCCGTACGAATAAACGTCGCCGTGACTGACGCGGGCATTCCTGTTTCGTTAAGGAGCGTTTTCTGCTATGCCGCGCTCGGCTATGACGTGCTATGTGTGCCAGCGTTCGACACGCGCGATCACTGCTGCGCTCGGCGTGTGTGGTGATTGTCTGCGCGCGCGTTTTGCCGAGGCGCGCCAGCGTGTGCACGCGCGGCACATTGCCTCGCGCGCCGAATTTGCTTTACCGATTCAGCCCCCACGCGCTACTGATGGAGTTCGCTGCGTACTCTGCGCGAACGAGTGCGTCCTCGCGGAAGGTGAACGTGGTTTCTGCGGTTTGCGGATAGCGCGCGATGGTCGCCTGGTGCATCTTGCGGGGACGCCGGCGCGCGGACTGTTGCATTGGTATCGCGATCCTCTGCCGACCAACTGCGTTGCCGATTGGGTGTGTGCGGGGCATATGCAGCGCGGCTATCACAATCTCGCGGTATTCTATGCCAGTTGCACGATGAACTGCCTCTTTTGTCAGAACTGGCATTATCGCGAGACCTCACCTGAGCAGAGCCAAACAACGAGCGCAGCCGAACTTGCCGCGCTTGCCAACGCACGCACCTTTTGCGTCTGTTACTTTGGCGGCGATCCCGCCGCGCAAATGCCCCACGCGCTCGCCGCGTCTAGACTCCTCGCGCAGCGCGGTGTCCGCATCTGTTGGGAAACCAACGGTACGATGCACCCCAAACTACTCGATGCTGCTGTGCACTATGCGCTGGAGACCGGTGGTTGCATCAAATTCGATTTGAAAGCGTTTAGCGAACCGCTCCACGTCGCGCTGACCGGCGTCTCGAACCGCCGAACCCTCGAGAATTTCGCGCGCGCGGCGCGCCGCTTTGCCGAACGTCCCACACCGCCACTTGTCGTTGCGAGCACGCTGTTGGTGCCGGGCTATGTGGATGCAAACGAAGTAAGCCAGATTGCGCGTTTTATCGCGATGCTTGACCCGCGTATTCCGTATACCCTCCTCGCCTTTGCCCCTAACTTTTACCTCGCCGATTTACCCTGTACTTCTGCCGCGCACGCACAGCAAGCCCAGGCAGCCGCGCATAACGCAGGGCTGGTGAATGTCCATATCGGCAATCGGCACTTGTTGGGATAACGGGACTGGGCCCGAATTTTTAACCAAATTTTAACTTGACAAGATGAACATTTTAGAGTAGAATGGACTATTGCTTACAGTTGTCACAATTAACAGGGCGGGGCGCTGGGGCGGCTGCGGCTTGGTACATTTTTTGTTGCCTCGGGGTGGTGGGCAATGCCTTTTGCCTGTCACACCGCGTTTTCTCCTTCCCTCTTTTTGCCTCGCAAAGCATCGGATTGCTCCATGGCGAGAGCGAGTTCGCGCGACGGCTGAACTCGATTTCCCATCTCTCCCCTTTTTGACAATTCCAGTCTGAACGGCAGGCAGGCAGTGCGGCTTGCTCTGTCGCGCGTTGGCGCGTCTTGTATCTGAAATGTTATGTTATCTCGTGCCGACGCGAAGGTTGCTCTTTTTTGAGGAGTGTAGCAAATGAGTCAATTATCTATGCCTGCTCTTGTCAACTCCCTGATGCCAGATCAAAAATCGTACGCGCGCATCCCTGATATTCACAGCATCCCCACACTCATCAAAGTCCAACTCGAATCGTTCGAGTGGTTTCAAAAGGAAGGTCTGCGCGAACTGTTCGATGAAATTTCGCCCATCGAATCGTTTAACAAAGAGTATTCGCTCTATTTCCCCGGCGATAACGATGTTGCGCGCCAGTTGAACCTGAAATACTGGTTCGGTAAACCCAAGCATTCCGAAGCGCAATGTCGTGAGATGGATATGACCTATGCCGCGCCCTTGCATCTGCAGGTGGCGCTGATCAACAACGTCACCGGCGAAACGTCCATTCAAGACGTGTATATGGGGGACTTTCCGCTGATGACCGAGCATGGCACGTTCGTCATCAACGGTGCCGAGCGCGTGGTCGTTTCGCAGTTGATTCGTTCGCCCGGCGTGTACTTTTCCGCTGGCGAAGACCGTACCACCGGCCGCGTCCTCTGTTCGGCAAAACTCATCCCCAATCGCGGGGCATGGCTGGAATTCGAAACGAGCAAACGCGACGTGCTGTCCGTCAAAGTAGATCGCAAACGCAAATTGCCGGTGACGACACTCCTCAAAGCCGTTGGGGTCGGTGATGGCACCGACGAAGGCTTGATCAACATTTTCGCCGGCGCGGACAACAACCCCGAACACTCGTACATCCGCGCGACACTCGAACGCGATGCGCATCCCAGTGATGCTGACCTTGCCCGCATCCATCGCGGCGAGATGACGCTGGTGGATTACTATTTGCTCGAGTTTTACAAAAAGATGCGCCCCGGCGATCCGCCCACCATCGAGAACGCGCGCAACTTTATCACCACGCTGTTGTTCAACCAGCGTCGCTATGATCTGGGACGCGTGGGGCGACACAAACTCAATCGTCGTTTGTATGGCACAGACATCCCCGCCGATCAGTTACCCCAAGAGCGGACCCTGCGCGCCGACGATTTGGTCAAAGTCGTCGAGCATATGATTTTGATCAACAACGGTCTTGAGGCGGGTGACGACATTGACCATCTGGGCAATCGGCGTGTCAAGACGGTGGGCGAACTGATTCAAAATCATATGCGCATCGGCTTGTTGCGCCTCGAGCGTGTCGTGCGCGAGCGGATGAGTGTGCGCGATCCAGAGCAGATGACTGCCATCAACCTCATCAACATTCGCCCGGTCGTTGCGGCGATGCGCGAATTTTTCGGCGGCTCGCAACTGTCCCAGTTTATGCAGCAGACCAACCCGCTCGATGAACTCACCCACAAGCGTACTCTTTCCGCGCTGGGTCCTGGCGGGTTGCGCCGCGAACGCGCGGGCTTTGACGTGCGCGATGTGCATCACTCGCACTATGGTCGTATCTGCCCCATTGAAACTCCCGAAGGTCCCAACATTGGTTTGATCGGGCGTTTGGCGACGTACGCGCAGATCAACGAATTTGGCTTTATCGAGACACCGTATCGTCTGGTCAAAAACATCATTCCGAACGAAAAGAAACTGCTGGTCGGGCGCATCCTGCGGGAAGACATCGTTGACCCTGAAACCAATCAGGTCATTGCCAGAGCCGAAACGGTCATTGACGAGACCCTTGCCGCCAGGATTGCCGCGCTGAAGAAACTCGCGTTTGTACCCGTGCGCGCGTACGCGACGGATGAAATCGTCTATCTCGCGGCAGACGAAGAAGATCGCCACACGATTGCACAAGCCAATGCGCGCCTCGATCATTTGAATCAATTCGTTGACAAGCGCGTCGAAGTGCGGCGGCGTCAACAATTCTTGACCGATTCGTGCGATCGCGTGCAGTACCTGGATGTGTCCCCCAAACAGATCGTCGGTGTGTCCGCGGCGTTGATTCCGTTCCTCGAACACGATGACGCCAACCGCGCCTTGATGGGCTCGAACATGCAACGCCAGGCGGTGCCGTTGCTATGCCCCGAAGCGCCCCGCGTGGGTACAGGGATGGAACTGCAAGCCGCGCTCGATTCGGGTCAGGTGGTTATTGCCGAAGAAGACGGTGAAGTCGTTAGCGTCACCTCCGAGGCGATTCGGATTCGCGGTAGCAACAAGAAGGAACGCGTCTATCCGCTGCGCAAGTACAATCGCTCGAATCAGTCCACGTGTATTGATCAACGTCCGATTGTTTGGCGCGGGCAACGCGTCGAAAAAGGACAGGTGATTGCCGATAGTACCTCGACCGATCGCGGTCAGATTGCGCTGGGGCAAAACGTCCTCGTCGCGTTTATGAGTTGGGAAGGTGGCAACTATGAAGATGCCATCTTGATTAGCGAGCGGTTGCAGCATCACGACAAGTTTACCAGCATCCACATCGAAAAGCACGAAATCGAAGCGCGCGACACGAAACTGGGTCCCGAAGAAATCACGCGCGATATTCCCAATATCGGCGAGGATGTGATGAAGGACCTGGACGAGAACGGCATTATCCGCATCGGTGCGGAGGTGGGACCGGGGGATATGCTCGTCGGCAAAATCACGCCCAAAGGCGAAACCGATTTGACGCCGGAGGAACGCTTGTTGCGCGCCATCTTTGGTGAAAAATCGCGCGAGGTCAAAGATTCTTCTTTGCGCTTGCCGCACGGTGAACGCGGCAAAGTCGTTGACGTCAAAGTGTTTACGCGCGAGGAACATCGCGAGTTGGCAGCCGGGGTGGATAAACTGGTGCGCGTTTCGATCGCGCAGCAACGCAAGATTACCGAAGGCGACAAGATGGCGGGGCGTCACGGTAACAAAGGGGTCATCTCCAAAGTCGTGCCAGTCGAGGATATGCCGTATCTGGAAGATGGGACGCCGGTGGACATTATCCTGAATCCGCTCGGTGTGCCGGCGCGGATGAACATCGGGCAGATTTTGGAGACGCATCTGGGCTGGGCGGCAGAGCGGCTGGGATTCCGCGCCGTGTCGCCCGTCTTTGATGGGGCGGACGAAAACGAAATCAGTGCTGAACTGGCGCGCGCCTGGATGATTGACCGCGCGTGGCACGAAGTGACGCAACGCGCGTGGGCGTGGCTCAAAGAACAGGGATACCCCTGGGAAGAGTTGACCGATGACGATGAAGCCCGTCTGTTGTACCTGAAGGAGTGGCTGGTGCCACAGGGGAGCGATGCGCGACGTCTTGCCAATGATCGCACCTACGCGCGGCGTCAGGTGTTGCGAGCCTGGTTGAAGGAGAAGGGATACTCGCCCGATGACCTGCTGGTGTTTGAAAACGATACGCGTTCGTTGGAAGAACGCCGCAACGCCGATCAACGCGCGCGGCTTGCCTGTTTTCGCTTGTGGCTCGAAACCTACGGTCGTGTGCCGCTGGCGAATGCGACCGAAGAGCAATTGCGCGAACAGGTAGAGCGCGTGAGTCAGGAACTTGCCATCCCCTCGCCGATTTCCGGCAAGATGATCTTGTACGATGGCAAGACCGGGCTCCCCTTTGATCAGCCGGTCACGGTCGGCGTGATTTATATGATGAAACTGGCACACCTTGTCGAAGACAAAGTGCACGCGCGCTCGACGGGACCGTACTCGCTGGTCACGCAGCAACCGCTGGGGGGCAAGGCACAATTCGGTGGGCAACGCTTTGGCGAAATGGAGGTGTGGGCGCTCGAAGCCTACGGCGCGGCGCACACGCTGCAGGAAATGCTCACGGTCAAATCGGACGATGTGACCGGGCGCACCAAGACGTACGAAGCGATTGTCAAAGGTGAGGAGATTTTGGAGCCGGGCGTGCCCGAATCGTTCCGCGTGCTGGTGAAGGAGTTGCAATCGCTGGGCCTGGCGGTCGAAGTCTTTACGAATGATGGGGAAAAGTTCAACTTTGGTAAGGAAGAGAGTGAAGAGCGGATGCCGAGTATGGGAAGTGCCGGTTTGTTGCTGGACGAACTGACCCCGGCAGAACGCGAGATGCGTGAACGGCGCGAACGCTTTGCGCGCGGTGAACGCATTACGGGGGGCACCTCCACCTCGCGACGGCGGAATAAACGGAGTAAAAAGTGATGGAACTCAAAGACTTTAACGCCATTCGCATCAGTCTGGCCTCACCGGATACGATTCGGAGTTGGTCGTACGGTGAGGTGTTGAAACCGGAAACCATCAACTATCGCACGTTGCGTCCTGAACGCGATGGCTTGTTCGATGAGCGTATCTTTGGTCCCCAACGCGATTGGGAGTGCGCGTGCGGTAAATACAAAAAGATTCGCAATCGTGGGATCATCTGCGACAAGTGTGGTGTGCAGGTCGCGCCCGCGCGCGTGCGCCGCGAGCGAATGGGGCACATCGAATTGGCGTCGCCAGTTTCGCATTTGTGGTACGTGCGCGGCGTACCGTCGCGCATCGGTCTGCTCCTCGATCTGTCCCCGCGCGCGCTCGAGCGCGTGTTGTACTTTGCCCAGTACATCGTGACACGCGTGGATGAGGACGGGCGCAAGCGGATGATGCAACGCCTGAGCAAGGAAACCCAAAACAAGGTGGCGGAACTGGAACTCAAAGCGGCAGAAGACATTGAGCAACTAGAACAGCAAGTCCAAAAAGAGATCGAGGCGCTGCGCCGACGCACCGAGTCCGCCATCGCGAAACTGGAAGAGCAACTCGCTGAGAAAACCGATCAGATTGTCAGCATCGCCAAAAAGTTAGAGAATCGCATCGAAGAAGCCAAAGGCTCGGAAATTCGCAAGGCGATTGTCTTTGAGCCGACCGGTGAAGTGATCGCCGAAGAAGGCGAAACGGTCGCGGCAAAACATCGCAAGCGTTTGAACGAACTGGTGCAGGCGTATCTGGCACAGGTGGAGCAAGATTTTCGCGCCAAACAAGCCGATAAACGTCTCCTCTTTGAGGCGGAGCAAGAGCAACGGCAACACTGGCTCAACGAAGAGAGCGCCAGGATTCGGCAACGTCTGGATGCGCAAATCGAAAAAGTGCGCGCCACGCACGATGAACGTCTGGATGAACTGCGGGCGTTGCGCGTGGGCGAAGTCATCAATGAAGCGCGCTTGAGCGATATGCGTGAGAAATGGGGTTCACTCTTCGACGCGGCAATGGGTGCAGAAGCCATCTATGAAATCCTCAAGAGTATTGACCTTGAGCAAATGTCCCGATCGCTGCGCGAGACGATTCACCTCACCCGCTCCAAACAGGTCAAGAAAAAAGAGATCAAACGCTTGCGCCTGGTCGAAGCGTTGCGCCGCGCCGGGAATCGTCCCGAGTGGATGATTCTAACCGTTTTGCCGGTCATCCCGCCCGATTTGCGTCCGATGGTGCAACTGGACGGGGGACGTTTTGCGACCTCTGACTTGAACGATTTGTATCGTCGCGTCATCAATCGCAATAATCGCTTGCGCCGTCTGCTCGAACTTGGCGCGCCCGAAGTCATCGTCAACAATGAAAAGCGAATGTTGCAAGAAGCGGTGGACTCGCTGATTGACAACTCGTCGCGCGGCAAAGCCGTCAGCGCGCGCGGGCAACGCAAACTCAAATCGCTTTCCGATTTGCTCAAAGGCAAGCAGGGGCGTTTCCGCCGCAACTTGCTGGGCAAGCGCGTGGACTATTCGGGACGCAGTGTGATTGTGGTGGGTCCGCATCTCAAATTGCATCAATGCGGTCTGCCCAAGGGAATGGCACTCGAACTCTTCAAACCGTTCGTGATGCGCAAACTCGTCGAGTACAACTATGCGCACAACATCAAGAGTGCCAAACGCCTGGTGGATCGAAATGCGGCAGAAGTGTGGGACGTGCTCGAAGAAATCATCAAGGATCATCCGGTCTTGCTCAACCGCGCACCCACCTTGCATCGGTTGGGCATTCAGGCGTTCGAGGCGATTCTGGTCGAAGGGAATGCCATTCAAATTCATCCGCTGGTGTGCGCCGCGTTCAATGCGGACTTTGATGGCGACCAGATGGCAGTGCACGTGCCGCTTTCCGAAGCCGCCAAAGAAGAAGCGCGCAAGTTGATGCTGGCATCACGCAACTTGCTCAAGCCCGCTTCGGGCGAACCGATTGTCGATCCGACCAAGGATATGGTGCTGGGCGTGTACTATCTCACGATGGAAAAAGCGGGCGCGCGCGGTGAGGGCAAGGTGTTTGCCTCGGCGGAAGAAGTGGCGCTCGCGTACGAACTGGGCAAGGTGGAACTGCATGCCAGAATCAAAGTGTCCTACGATCCCGAACTGCATCATCGCGCTCCCAAAGGGGTCAAGAAAAAAGGCGATCTGTTTGAAACGACGGTAGGACGGGTACTGTTCAATCAGGTGCTACCGCCGCAGGTGCGTTTTGTCAACGACACGCTGGACAAGAAACGCATCAAAGAACTAGTCGCCCAGGTGTACGCTCAGGTGGGCGCAGAGGCTACCGCGCGCATCGTGGATGATATCAAGGACGTGGGTTTTTACTATGCCACGCGCAGTGGTATCACCATCGCTATCAACGACATTACCATCCCGCCCGAAAAGCACTCGATTCTGGAACGCATCACGGCGCGGGTCAGTGAAGTGGAACAACAATATCGCAAGGGTTTGATTACCGAAGAGGAACAGTACGTCAAGACCGTTGAATTGTGGACCGAAGCCACCGAACTTGTCACCGAGGCGGTGGCGCAAGGAATGAGTGAGGCGTCTCCGATTCGCGTGATGGCAAACTCGGGCGCGACGAAAGGGGGCTTGCAACCGATTCGCCAACTGGCGGGAATGCGTGGTTTGATGGCAGACCCGGCGGGACGCATCATTGCCTTGCCGATCAAATCCAACTTTCGCGAAGGGCTGACGGCACTCGAGTACTTTATCTCCACGCACGGCGCGCGCAAAGGGCTTGCCGATACCGCGCTGCGTACGGCGGATGCCGGTTACCTGACGCGCCGTCTGGTGGATGTGGCGCAAGAGATTATCATCACCGAAGAAGACTGCCGGACCAGCGCGGGCATCTGGATTGATGCCGCCTCCAAAGAGCGCACGGGTGAAACCTTTGCCGAGCGCGTCATCGGTCGTGTCGCCGCGGCGCCCATCACGCATCCGAAAACGGGTGAAGTGTTGATTGCCACCGGTGAACTCATCACCGAAATGAACTGGCCACCCGTCGAAAAAGCCAGAGTCGAACGGGTCTATGTGCGCAGTCCCCTCACGTGCGAGGCGCGCTATGGCTTGTGCGCAATGTGCTACGGTAGCGATCTCGCGCGCGGTGGGTTGATCAACGTTGGAGAAGCCGTCGGCATCATCGCGGCACAAAGCATCGGTGAACCGGGTACCCAGTTGACCTTGCGCACCTTCCACACGGGAGGTGTCGCCGGTGTCGAAGACATTACCAGTGGCTTGCCGCGCGTCGAAGAGTTGTTCGAAGCGCGCGATCCCAAAGGTGAAGCGTTGATGGCGGAGATTGATGGCGTCGTCGAAATCTTCACCGAGGGCGAAGAACGCAAGTTGCGCATCGTCAATACGCGCATCGAAGAAGAGCAATATCCGCTTGCGCGTGGAGTCAAGCCAACGGTCGCAGAAGACGATGAAGTGGTGGCGGGGCAGGTCATCGCGCGTGGCGCAGACGAAGAGATCGTCGCAAAAGAGGGCGGGCGTGTTCTGCTCGACAAGGGATTGATTACCGTGCGACGTGAGGTGCGCGAAGAAAGCGTGATGGAGATTCCGGCGGCGGCGCGCTTGCGTGTGGAAGATGGGCAAATGGTCAAAGCCGGCGATCAGTTGACCGATGGTCCCAAGAACCCGCGCGAGATTCTGCGTATTCTGGGCAAAGAAGCGTGCCAGATGTACCTGCTCGAAGAGGTGCAAAGCGTCTATCGTTCGCAGGGTGTCAACATTCACGACAAACACATCGAAATCATCATCAGCCAGATGTTGCGGCGTGTGCGCGTGCGCAGTTCGGGCGATACCGATTTGTTGCCCGGCGAAATTCTCGACCGCAAAGTGTTTGAAGCGCGGAATGCTCAAGTGCTTCAGGCAGGCGGTACCCCCGCGACCGCGCAACCGATTCTGCTGGGCTTGACGCGCGCCGCACTCGCTACCGACTCGTTCCTCGCCGCCGCGTCGTTCCAGGAAACCTCGCGCGTGCTGACCGATGCCGCGGTGCGCGGCCGCGTGGATCATTTGCGGGGCTTGAAAGAGAATGTCATCCTCGGTAAATTGATTCCGGTCGGGACGGGCTTTCGTCCAGAAAACAACGCGCCTATTGATTTGGGACCCTTGCCGACCGTCACGGTGGATGACATTTCGGAAGAACCGGAGATGACGGCGTAGGGGGTAATTACCCCGTCGTGCCATCCATCGCGGCATAGCCTCCTGGTCCCCTCTCTGTTGGAGCGAGAATTTGTAATTACTCAGCCGTCTCATCCATCGCGAAAGCCCCACCCCCTCCCCACGCCGCTCTGCGGCGTGGGGAGGGGGAATCAAGGGCGGGAGAGTGTGCGGCGGGAGATGCATTCGGATAACACCAGGCTCTGCGGCGTGGGGAGGGGGAATCAAGGGCGGGAGAGTGGGCGGGCGGCGAAGCCACCCGCCCACTCTCCCACTTCCATCTCCCCCTTCTCTCCCCGCGTCGCGGGGAGAGAAGGGGGCAGGGGGATGCGAGGGGATTGCTCAAGAGCACGGCTGCGAAATTTATGGCTCAAGCGGATTTGCCCCAAACTGAAATACAGCCGCCTGGATTTGCGATTTGACACGCTACGCAGATTGCATATAATAGCAAGGCACGAATCGTGGCAAGCCATAGCGTATCACGTGCGGCTTTGCCTGTAAACGGCGATTCGTGAACAAGATGAATCGCCCGCTCTCTCTGTGAGAGACGAAAAAGGGTTTCCGCAAACAATCGTTGTCCACCTCAAAGGTGGAGACGCGATTGAGTTGTCTGAAACCTTTTGCGGAAACTGGCTGGATTCATCCGTCCGCTCGATTGGACAGAAGGAGTTACCCTTCCCTCGCGAGCCATCCGTGGCACGAGTCAAGCCACGTGACATTCGCGATGAATTCCAAAGCGGGAAGGGCATTTTTTTGTCAAAATTAGTCACATAGTCCGATGAACGCGCCCGTTCTGTGATAGAGAGTAATTACTCAGCCGTGCCATCATCGAGGCGCAATAGCCCCACCCCTTGCCCCCTCCCCACGCCGCAGAGCGGCGTGGGGAGGGGGAAGCAGAGGGTATGGGTGAGGGGGCGGGCGGCTTCGCCGCCCGCCCTCACCTCTGCTCCTGTC
>DAOTYB010000181.1:0-4999 GCA_034435315.1 Anaerolineae bacterium
AAGCGTCCCTGCGCGAACGCGCGCGCCGTGTACACCCGAAACGCCCAGAACTGATCGGTGAAATCGCCCGGCGGAAAGACGGCGCGATCCTCCAGGCGCGGTGTGAGAATGCGCCAGAAAAACAAGAGCACCAGCGCGACAATTGCCGCCAGCGCGAGGAGATTAGCGATTCGAGATTGGCGATTGGGGAGTATGCCTGACATAGCGAAAATTATACTCGGCACGGGCATAAACTTTCATTTTGAACTGGCGTGTCTTTGAGAAACAAGTGAACGCGCTGCCAGGGGTATTGCCCCACCCCCTGCCCCCTCCCCGTTGCGCCAAGCGCAACGGGGAGGGGGAGTCAAAGGATGAGGGTGGTGGCGGGCGGCGAAGCCGCCCGCCACCACCCCGTTCATACCCCCTGCTCTCCCCGTCACGCAGGGAGAGCAGGGGCAGGGGGATGAGTGGGGTCAAGCCCTGGCGTGTAAGCCCACTTGTTTTACAAGGTCCATTCTGCTATCAAGTCGGTTGGACAGAAAACGATGCAATGCCACTGGAAAATGAAAATTTGTTACCACAGTTGGCGGTCGTTATGGCGGTCGTCTGTTCAGGGGATGGTGATTGGCGTCAGCACGATTTGATCGTTCGGCGCGCGCGCGCCCTGTGCATCGAACGCCGGTGCGCGCGTTAAGGAATCAGCGTCGTACATCCCGACGACAAACGTGTACGTTCCCGGCGCGACGTCCCCACGGAGCGTGTGCACGTCCACAATCAACTCGCCGGGTTGCCACGCGGTCGTGGGATGGCGACCGAACGCCGGCACGCCGTCGTGCTGCGTGACGACGCGTCCTTCAGCATCCACAAGGTGTGTGAACACGACCCACGATTTTTCGAGGCGCGTCTCGGTTTGCCAGTACAACGCCAGATGCAGATCGCGCGCGCGGTGCACGCGATAGCCCACCAGTTTCACCGCGCCGATGCGCGCGTCCACACGTGTCATCCGGGGCAAAAATTCGCGCGGCGTCAAATAGAGTTGCAAGCGAAAAGTATCAAGCGAAATTTCTGCCACGCGCTCGGTGTGATGCGATAAAAATGTCTCGACGAATTCGTTAGGGTCCCACCAGTCGGGCGACGCGGGAATGAACCACAGGCGGCGATAGTCGTTACTCAATTGTCGCAGTGTTTTTTCATCGGCGGGTGTTGCCCAAAAGTCTTTGGGGATGGTCATCACCGGCAGCGTATCGCGATAGTAGTACGGCGACATCTCGGTAAAGTTCTGAATGACAAAATCGCCCTCTTCACGATGATCTTTGATGTACTGCATCAGCGCGCGCCAGTTGGGGGCTTTGGCATAGGTGGGGTCAAAGTAATAGTTGTAGAGTGCGTACGCCGCCAGCGCGACAAAGCACAACAGTCCGGGTAGCATCAAGCGCGTCCGGTAGGCAGTAGGCAATAGGCGGGAGGCGGGAAGCAGGAGGCGGTAGGCAGGCGGCGGTAACTTGCAACCTGTAACCTGAAACCTGAAACGTGAGATGTAATGCGTGAGGCGCGAAACGAGTTGCGATAGTTGCCACAAACCGATAGCGAACGTCACATAGTACGCCGACGCGATGCCATTCAGGTAGCGCTCCAGAAACAACGGTCGCCCAATCGAGACGATGTATTGCGCTAGGGTCGGAATGGCAATCCACAAAAAGAGGAAAGACGCGCGCGCGCGATCCTGTCGCCACAGCGTCGTCAGAATTACAACCAGCACAAGCGCGAGCGGCAACCAGAGCGTCGCTTTGAATGTCTCGGGCACGGTATCACTCAAAACAAAACTGGCAAGCGTGCGCCGAAACACATCGAGCAAGGTCACGCCACTCTCCGCGCTCCCTTCGCCGTACGTCATAATGCGATTGGTGCCGAACAACACCCAGGGCGCATAGAGCGCGACCAGTACCCCTTGTGCACCGATCCAGCGCGCGAGGGTTGACGTGCGTCGCGCCACGAGCGCGCTACTCACGACAAAAACATTTACCGCCGCGAGAATGAATGTGTCGTAATAGTGCGTGTACAGACTTGCCAGTGTGGCGAGGACGTAGAGGGACAAAGGACGAAGGACGAAGGACGAAGGACGAAAGACGAAGGACGAACGACGAAGGACGGAGGACGCAGGCAATCTCCAATCTCTAATCTCTCCTCTCCACCACTGCCACAGAAAAACGAGCGCGAGCAAACTCAGGCAGGGCCACATCGTATAGTTGCGTACATCCTGCGAATGCCAGATCTGGTATGGATTGATCGCGACGAGCGCGGCAGCGACTAGCGCAAGGCGCGCCTCGGTGAACATCACGCGCACCAGACGATACACCAGCGGTACGCACAGCACGCCAAAAAAGACAGAGAAATAGCGCGTGACAAATTCACTCGCGCCGGCGATAGCGACCCACACGCGAAGCGCGAGATACATCAGCGGCGGATTCGGTTCGATGGTGCTGATGCCGCGCCACAATCCCTCCCACGTACGTTGCACAAACACGACGGTGAATGCCTCATCGCCGCGCAACGAGACCGCGTCCAACTGATACACACGTAGCGCGAACGCGACCAGCACAATCAGCCCTACACCGGCATAGCGTTTCATTCCATCCTCACAACCACTGCCATTTTCGATTGCCGATTGCCGATTTGCGGATTGCCGATTTTCGATTGCCGATTCAAATCGCAAATCGCAAATCGAAAATCGAAAATCATTCGTCATTCGTCATTTGGCACATTGGCACATTGGCACATTGGCACATTCATTCTTCCGCGCCAGCGCCACCAGCGATACGCCCCACGGTACTCCTGTGCGCACGACGAGTTGTATCTCGGCGATGTACAGCAGACTCAACAGCGCGTTCAGTGCATACGGCAGAGGCGTCAGATCGGACTGGATGTGATGATTACGCCGCAGCAAGCGTTTGGCGGCAATCACTGGAAACATCAACGCGTTGGTGTGCGTGAGATGTTCGACAGACATGCCTGCGCGCGCGAGTTTTGTGTGCAGATCGCGTGCGCTGTAGCGGCGTTGATGTCCTACGGCAACATCGTGTTCGCTCCAGAGCCATTGATACGCTGGCACATGCACGATGGCGCGTCCGCCGGGTCTTAGCACGCGCGCGATTTCGTCGAGCGCGCGTTGATCATCGGGAATGTTGCAAATGACTTCGAGCGAAACGACAATGTCGAAGAAATTATCGGGAAAGGGCAATTCGGTCAACGAAGCGAGCATGAGGCGTTCGGGCGCAATGCCGCGCGCGCGACAGAACTCGAGCGCGGTCTCGGCAATATCCACGCCCAGCACGGTGCCATAGCGTTCAAGCAAGCGCAAGTTCGCGCCGGTGCCACAGCCGCCATCGAGAATCCGCGCGGGGCGCGGCGCATAACGCGCGAGCCAACTTGTCAGCAACGCGCGCACGCCTCGATACCACCAATATTCATCTTCCAACTCGAACATGACCCGATACTCGTTCGGGTACATCAACATCTCTTCGCGTTTTGTCATCTCTCAACGAATGTGAATTTCATCTAGCGTTACCACATCGCCCAGCGCATGGCGAGTGGCTGAACGGTACGGCACCACTTGCCAGCGATACACGCCCGGCGGTATGCCCGGTTCCAGCGTCACCACGCGTTCGTCCACAATGATTTGACCCGCAGACCACGTGGAACTGCCGGCGCGATTACCGAGTGGCACCGCGTCCCATTGACCGATGCGTGCACCGTGCGCATCCACAAGGCGCAACGACACGGCGTAATCTTCACCCACCGGCTCATCCACCTGCCAGTACAATTTTACGCGGAGCGGTTTGCCAGCGACGCCGCTCGTGGGCGCGGCAAAACCGCGCAAACGTAAATGTCCCGCAAACGCTACCTCCAGCGGGCGAGGAATTTCTGTCGCCTCGGCGGTAGGGAGCGCGCGCGCAAAGAGCAGCAACGTGATGGCGGTGCTACGTCCCGCAAAGTGCGCCTCGTCGAGTAACACGCCTTCCTCACGCAAATACTGTTCGATGCGCGCGTCGGGATCATCAAACGGGACATGCAAACCCAGATACCACACGCGCGCGTGATTCTGCAATGCCGCGCGCACATACGCGCGATCCACCTCGGGCATCGGTTGACGATCCGCGCGCAGAATCGGCAAGGTGATCATCGGCACCACGTCATCGGCATAATAGCGATACAGTTCCTCAGCGTGCGGTGAAGTGAGGATGAGAAAATCGCCCACGCACGCGCGTTTGTGCAACGCCTCTGCCCAGCCGCGATGATCGTCTTTGGCATAGCGCGCATCGAAATACCCGTTGTGCAAGGACAGCAGCGCGCCCAGCACGCACAAGCCCAGCGCAAGCCCGGCGAACGCGCGTCGCCAGCGCGCCAGCGCGGCAATGCCCAGCGCAACCCCCAGATAGAATGCCGGAGTGAGTGCAATGAGATAGCGCGAGTTTTGATACACGGGACGGAAAAACGAAAAAACGAAAATAGCCAGCAGGGGCACAAGGAGATAGCCGACGAGCAGTAACGATAATCGAGAGCGCGCGGCGAGTACCCCCAGCACAAAAAGAATCAGCATCACGATTTCGATCAAGGTGGCAACTGTTCCATCCAGCGTGATGCCGACGCTGAACGAGTGGAGCAGATCGCGCAAAATCACATCGAGCGGCACGAACACCGGTCCCCGTCCGATATTGCCTGCCATACTCGTCAAAATTTGCGGCAACAGCACAAGCAAGGAGGCTGCCGGGAGCGCGGGGAGCAAACACCACCAGCGTCGCGCCAGTGTTTGCCAGACGAGTATCCCTATCGCGAGCGCGTGAAATGGAAAGAGAAAGAGCGCGAGGTAATGCGTGAACAAGGCGGCGATGGATGCCAGAATGTAAACGACGATGTAAGAACGTGAAACAGAAAACGACGCGACGGGAAACGCGCGCGCGAGCGCGTACACGGCGAGCGTGCTCCAGAACAAGACCAGCGCGTACGGTCGCGCTTCTTGCGC
>DAOTYB010000182.1:0-19251 GCA_034435315.1 Anaerolineae bacterium
GCCGTTCTTTAGAAAATTGCTCCTGCGTAATCATGCCAACTCCTCACGGGACCGTTTCCAACAACCACACGCGATCCTGCCGATACACCAATCGAAAACGCGAATCGGCGAGCAACTCCGCCGGTTTCAGAACGTACGGCCCCGCATAATTCACCCGCCCCTGCCGTTGACCGATGTACACGTGCGTGATGCCGCGCGCGCGCAACTCCGCCACTACGCTGGCATCGTTCATCCCTTTTGAGTGAATCAGGCGCGGCAGCGTGTTGATCCACTCACGATAATCCGCGCGCACCCCTTGCTCCGAGCCATAGTTGATTGGCGGCAAAGTGGTCTGCCGGCGCGCGAGCAGCGGCAACCACCAACCACCATCCGAACCAACGATCACACCGTCATTATACGCAAAAAGCATATTCCGTTCCACTATGGCAGCTTGTTACTTCCCAACTGAACTTCTCGCACGATGATTCCAGATGGAACCTCAAGGTACTTGATCTGCACTTGATTGATCGGCGTCGTATCACATGACAACATTTGCACTTCATAGAAAGAAGCAATGCCGAATCGTCGCAGATTCTCACTCCAAGCGACCATTTGCGATCCTGCGACATTGAAAATGTTGCCATTCCAATACAGATCAGGCACAACCATCGGTAGCCAGATACACCAAGTGGCAATCGGCTGTTTTCCCAACTGACGGATCGCCTGACCACTTTGGCTGTAAAGAACCATCGTATCACGCGCCGAGATCCAACCACGTACCTCAAAACCAATTCCAACGACAACGTTTGCCCCAAAAACTACGATCAGCACTACTTGCCAAAATCGTTTGAACGTGGGTAAAGTGTAAGCCAGACCGAGCAAAGATGCAACCACAAGTATGGGATAGAGCGCTAACATATAACGAGGTCCCCACTGCAAGCCGCCTGCCGCAATCCACCCCCGTGCCAAGTAGACTAGTCCATAGACACTGACTGCCGCGATTAGGAAAAACGGAAAAGGCGATTTCCACGCTTGCCGCGTAGCAAGCAACCACGAAGCAAACACGACGTGTGGCGCGATTAGAACAAAACCGTGCACAGAACGATAGCCCTCGGGTTGAACCAAAACCCACCCACAGAGAAGGGCCATCCCAGCGCTCGCCAAGATGGCAAGCCAATGCAAACGACGAAAGAACGGACCAACCGTCGCGGCAAAGAGCAGAGCTGCGCCAAGTCCAAGCGCCCAGTCGCCGATTGCAAAAGCGCCAATCGTAGGGGCATTGAAAAGCGTATACAGTATGTATTTCTCACCTGATCTGAGAAAACTGGCGAATGAATCCGTTGCCGTCAATTGAGCCCAATTCGGTTGAAAGGGATGTCCCATGATTCGCCAGTTTGCCAATAGCCAGGGAATACTGCTCACAGTCAGACTGGCCCCAAACAAGACTCCGTCTTTCCAGCGCAAGATCAAGAGTACCAAACCGATTCCCAAAAGCATGGGCCCCACATCGAGTCTGAAAAAGATACTCCAAGATCCCAAGATCCCCGCCAGCACTAACCACTTGCGACGATGATCTTGCCAAGCCACTAGCAGAGCAAAGACTGATCCCAGGAACAGCATTGCACTAGGCGTATGCTCCCAAAAGGTCGTGCCATAAAACATTACTGGCGTGGCAAAGCCAGTCAGGAGCGCGCCAAGCGCTGCCAGCCAGCCCGGTTGTGGACAGAGCCAACGTGTGATTGACCCGGCGAAATAGGCGCATAGCGCGCTAGAAAGAGCTGGGAGAATGTAGAGACCGATCCATCCGAACGCCAAGAAAATTGGTAGAGTGAGTAACGGAAATCCGACGGGCCACCATGTATAGAGCTGCTCTCCTCTTCGCACCGAAAAATAGAGCGCGACAAATCGCAATTCCGGATCGAGTGTTCTGCCAGGGTAAAGTAGTGGCGCGCCAGGATGTCCTGTCTTTAAAACATTCTGAAGGTAGATGAGCTTTCCGCCTTCATCTAGCGACCAGAACACTCCCGCTGGACGAAGTGCGACCCAACCCAGATAAAGACAGAAGATACCAATGGTGAGCCATACTAGTGGATCGCGTATCCATCGCCATTGCTTCAACTGCGCGGACAGCGATCGTGGCCGAGAGGAAAGGTGATGAGAATCTTGCACCGCCTCTTGCAACGCTACTTGATGCCGCCATATCTTTACCACGAAAATCAAGAGTATGCTATACGCGACTATCAACATCGAAAGGATTACTACCATCCCCTCTGGCTTGTCACTCAACAAGCGAGGATAGAAAATATTCCAAGCCGCTTGCCAGCCGGGCCAGATGTACGGCAAAGGTTGTCCATCTTTGAAGAATGCACTCCAATAATAAAAATAGGGAACGAGTTTCCCAAAAAGATAGATCGCATCCACCCCAACGAGCGTTCCCAGAATCACAATGAGCATCCAGCACCATTGGGAAAATTGCCCCATTCCCCAAACAAGCAATATGACAATCGGAATAATCGTCGGCAGTAGAAAGCGGCCTTGGATTACGGGAAATATCCCATCAAAAAAACTCTTGATTACCAAAATCGCATAGGCACTGCTCAAACCAACGAACATCAGCATGACCCAGAGCTGATTTCCGATTAGGCGTTTATTTGCGTGATGAAAATATTTGCCCAGTCCCACTACACTGACAATCGAAATAACCAGTGTGACAACGTAAAGGGTTACAAGTAATGGATTAAACCCAGGCACAGCACCATGCCACCAAATAACCCAAAAGTGTCGGAACAGGTCCCAGAATGCCATTGTCAAAGTTGCCACAGACAGCGCTGGCCTCTGAAAGACCATAAAAAGTTCGTTCAGTTGTTCAAAACCGCCAAAGCCAGACCAATCTCCATAAACTTGCAAGTTATAGACTATTAGCGGCAATATCAAAATTGTCGCCAGCCCACTTGTCCAAAAGAGATTTGGTATCCAGTGAGCATCACGCCGTCTAATCCAAAAGACAAAGATTAGGGCAAGCCCAAGTGCCAACGTCGAAATCTTGGTTAAAACCCCTAACCCAAATACCAGCCCAAGTAATTGCGCGCGGCGCGTCGTCAAACCTTTTAGAATAGACGAGGTTACGATCCAGAGAAATAATGCAGCAAGAACCTCCAACAGCACATCATTATTTACCCGACTGGTCGCCATCGTCCGCTCGGGAATCACTGATAACAAAAAACCAACAGCATAAGGTAAGAAGCTAACATTCGGAAAAATTTCTCGGGTTATACGCATCGCTATCCAAATAGTGATTAGCGAAGCCAATACCATTGCCCAACGCAAGCCATAAAGTTTTACCAGAATAGAATCGGGCAACACCCAATACACTGGGAGACTAGCAAGATAATAAAGCGGGGGCTGATAACCCTCGTAGCTATACCCCTCCAACCCCATATCCATAGGTGCAGCAGAACGGGGTGTTGGCCAGTGAAATTTTTCCCACCGTTTCGTCTCAAAAAGACTCGCGATCACTTCTGCTGAAAGATACGTTTGGTGAGCAATCGGTATGGTTTGGTGTTCCGCTAATTGCTTGATATAGTCAAAATGCTGCTCTTCATCAACTAATCCCCAAGCCGGCAAAAAACTAGCATACATTACCCCACGCAAAAATGCAAAAAGAAAAAGCGCCGCTACCAACCGGTAATTACCCGATACAAATGGTCTAGATAAAATGGATCGCATGTTCACAATAGAAAACATTATTGCAGCCGAGTTTCAGATATGTCCCGCGAATCTCCTAGCTCAATCTTGCGCAGCCGATACAAAATTTCTTCCAAGATTTTTCGATTAAAGCCAATCAAATCGGCAAGCAAGCCAATTAGCAACACTTGAAAGCCAACGATCAGAAAAATCGCGGCAAAGATGAGCGATTGAATATGCCCGGTGCCACTTCCCAGCAAAAAGAAATAAAAAAATCGCAACGCAGGTACCAAGCCAATCAAGATCAAGACCGCGCCAATCAACAAAAAGACACGCAGCGGTTGAAACATCGCATAGGCGCGAATGATCGTCTGCGCGGATTGCCACAGGTAATCGGGCAAACTGTGGATGAGGCGCGACTCGCGCAGCGGAGGGCGCGCGCGCACCGGCACATAGACCACCACCAAATTGCGCGCGCCCGCCTGGATGAGCGTCTCGAGCGTGTACGAATAATCGCTCAGCACAGTGAGACGTAGCGCGGCTTCACGCGTGAACGCGCGGAATCCACTCGTCGCATCAGGCACCGTCAAGCCGGACGCGCGCTGCACCACCCAACTGCCCAAGCGTTGCAACACGCGTTTCATCGGTGAAAAATGCTGGAGCGTTGTTACGCTGCGATCCCCCACCACGATGTCCGCGCGATGTTCCAGAATCGGCGCGAGGAGCGCGGGCAGATCGCGCGCGTCGTACTGATTGTCCGCATCGGTGTTGACGATGATGTCCGCGCCCGCGCGCAAGCCGAGTTCCAACCCGGCGGTAAACGCGCGCGCGAGTCCCTGATGCTGCGTAAAGCGATGCACATAATCCGCGCCATACGCACGCGCGACCTGCGCGGTATCATCCTGACTTCCATCGTCAATCACCAGCCACTCGATCGTGTCAATGCCCGGCAAAGTGCGCGGCAAATCGCGCAACGTCAGTGGCAGCGTGGCGGCTTCGTTGTAGCAGGGGATTTGGATGATGAGTTTCATACAACCTGAAGTGGATTTCTAAATGTGGTCATAGCAAAGTGCTCTCGTTTCACCAACCGCACCCGTTAGAAACAACTCTGCTGGTATAAGCCGCATAATTATCTCCAAATACTGTCCGCGCTTTGGTCACCGGATCAAATAGCCATCCGTTGAAATAGTCATCCGTCAAACTATACCATGCCCAACGCTGCACCAAGCGGTATCCATCTGCAGGATAACCCAAGGGGCTGGTTGTCAACGACAAATAATCGAATGTAGCATTCATAAAAGCATTGACTCGTTGAGGCGAAAAATCAGGATCGAAATATCCTCCTCCAGGCATCTGTACACCAAACTCGGTGATGATCAAAGGACGATTTTGATAGCCATTGTTCGCCATCCACTGCCTAAAGTCCACAATATGCTGCTGAAAGATCGTCAGATTATCATTGTCCTGAACATCGTACTGCCTTCCATAGCACGCGTTGATTCCAGGAGGCACCTCAGCGCCCCAGCAATTATCCGGATCGCAATCACAGCTGGTCTCATTCAAAATAAAAGCGTGTATATTCCATACGTCAACAGGCATCGTCGTTCCATAGCGACTTTGATAACTGGCTAGCACCATATCCAAGTACTGGAGACGCAAGGGAGTCGGTTGAACGATGCCGCCAGCGCCTATTCGTGCGGTAGGATCGAGCCCCTTGATTAAATGGTATAAATCATGATACGCCAGCGCATAAACCGATGGCACCAGATCGTCCTGATATTTGCGACGATCGGGCTCGTTACCGATGAGCCAAAGCGAGCCGGGGTTAGCAGCGATTGCAGCAGTCAGTGCTGCACCGCTTGGGGTATAAGAGTACGAATCGCTCCCAACTTGTTTGAGCCGTATCATTGGCATATAGGTAATACCACCTGGGCGTGCCGGAAATCGGGTGGCAGTCCAATCAACATACCAACCAATGCGTAATTCATTGACAGCATACGAAGCGATATCTTGTCCTGCACCAACACCAAATCGGCACAGAGGAGATATATAGTTTCTCATTACGAGTGGGAGATAAACTTTTTGTTGTGACGATCGTTCCGCCGCAAAAACCGGCGAGGGTAACGCCGGTCTGTGCTCCCCCAGCGACAGAATAAGCAACAGTGCCATACCAACCAGTATCGCACCGAGTAAATTCCAGAATGAATTGAACGGACGTTGATTCATGGCAACGCCTCCACATAAACTGGATTGGCACCAACAGGCAAACGGATATACCCATCGCCCCCTGCGTTTACTGTGCCTATATCTGCTCCGTAAAGATCGGTAAGTCTAGCTCTGGGCAGCGCTATAGGCACAGTTCGAGTCACTCCATCGTTCGACCACAGGACATAGAGGGGCTTGGAATTCAGTGTAAACAGATAGCCCTCCATATTAGGATCCCCCAACTCTGCCACCGACAGTGCGCGATTGAAGATGGCACTACCAATCTTCTCGGCAGCGGCTTTGTAACCATAGTAAGACGGTTTGCGTTCCCGTGCTTGGGTCAGTAACCCAAAAGCACCATAACTTGACCCCGGGTCAATCCAAGTCCACCACATCATATTATCCAGACGCGAGGCACGTGATTGTGTAAATAGTTTGACGACAAATTGAGTTTGGATCTCAGGCGTACTATCAATATCAGAGCGCCATCCAGCCTCCGTACAAATCATTGGCTTGGACACCCCATATTGAGACAACTTGCTACGCAAGTAGTTGGCTTTACCGCTTAACCCCGGACCATAGGGCGCCCAGTATGCCGCAAAAGCAGGATAGTAATGAAAGTTCATCACATCAAAACATTGCCCACCACCTGCCGCTAGCACATTATCCAGAAACTCACGGACAAATGGTCCCCCCTGATCCTCAAACCAGTCGTACGCTAATCCGCCTATGACCACACGCGCGCGTGGATTGGCAGCTTTAACCACAGGATAAACCGCGCACAGCATCTGGGCATATTCTGCACCGTAATTTCCCCAGTATCCAGCGAGTCCCTTTGCAGCAGATATTCGACTACTGTTATCTGGTTCATTATAGAACTCCCAATAGACGACTTCAGGGGCACCCGGAGCACCATTTGCTGGATCACCGTTGTAACGCGTCACCACCGCGCTGATAAAATCAGTAAATTTACTAAGCGGGACTTTGTCAATCGGTCCCTGCGGATATGTCGCGGCCCAACTGGGATTGCCCACAATAGTAACAACGGGTTCAAACCCTGCCTGCTTTGCCGCAAGGATAGACAAGTCATATCCACTGAAATTGTAATTGCCTGGTACGGTGTTTGTAAACTCGACAGCAGACCAAGCGATGTCGGTTCGAACCCAACGCACATGCGCCTCCTGCGCCAGGGTTATAGCCGCCGCAGGTGAGTTGAGCGCACCATACGTCTGTACACCAAAAATAGATGGCACCGGTGGCGTGTAATTCGAAAGCACAATCGGCAAGAAGAGAGCATAATCTGACTTCGGCTTAGTTATATTCGTGCTCGATTCGTTATACGCGCTCGTGATTTCCGCGCGGACATTCTGTTGCGGTAGATTCCAGAATAGCAAGCCAACCAAGAATGCTACCGCAACACTAATGAACAGTATCTCCCAAGAATGTTGATGAGATTTTCGATCAAAAAACATCTCACTGTCCTTTCATAATGAGCGGAAGATAGATGGAATAGAAATAAGGAGGACACCAACTGGCTATTCTATCCCTACCACTCAAGGCGACCCAGAGACATCCATTGGCATCAGCCGCAATTCCTGCTGGTGCGCTGGATGCTGGGAGGCCAAACTCGCGAATCCTGCGCGACACTCTGTCCAACTGACCTAACCGATTGCCCTCTCGCTCAGTGAACCAAATATACCCATGAGCAATCTCGAGCCCATACGGATCACTGCCAGAAATAGGCAGAGGATACCAGTTGAAAGTACTAATCGTTTGTGGGAAAAACATCCCGATTCGATTTCCGGCACGTTCCGTGATCCAAGGATACCCACTCGCATCCACCTTGACCGACCATGGGCGACTCGATGCGCCAGAAGACACCATCTCGAATGCTGAACTATCAGGCCACAGAGATGGCGCAAAGTTTCCCAAACGAGAGACATTCGGAGCAGTGAACCATATGCTATCAGATGTTTGGATGACAATGTCTTCCGGTTGTGCATTGGGATAGCCGGCTGGCAGAGGATACTCGGTAAAGGCATAGTCAACGGTGCTCGTGATAACTAGACGTCCCAATTTATTGCCACTTTGCTCGGTGAACCATATCTGGACAGGATCTAATGACAGCACGTCAATTCCAGTCGGCTGACTATCGCCAGTCGGTACACCAAACTCATCGAACATCCCTGTATTTGGATCGAACCGTCCAATCTTGTTCCCCAGGCGTTCAGTGAACCAGATTTTCCCAGACGCAAATTCCAAATCGTACGGCTCGCTGAACAAAGTTGGAATCGTGTAGGTAATCACTTGGTAATCCACTGTAGAAGTGACAACCAAGTGTCCAAGCCAATTTTGATCGGGCATAGTAAACCAGATACGTCCCGGAGATTGTACCGCCACATTGAGCGGACTTCCAGGAACCAGATACTCCACAAAATACGGTTCTGCCGCATTGACAGATCCTAGGGTAGCCATTCCCATAACCAATAACACCAATGACACACCCAAGACTAATCTTCTCATATGCCCTCCAGAATCACATCGTGGCATAGCTGCGCCAAGTGCTCCGCGAGTTGGGAAAAACAACACGGGAGTGAACCGAAAGGTTAGCACAAGTTCACGTGACACTTTACTCTTTTATCATCTATCATCTCGTTAGCTGGATTATATTCAGATAAAATCAACCCCGCAACTCGCTCACCGGCGCGTCGCGCACTCCACGCGCGCCGCATCGCAACACGCCACAAGCCAACATACCGGCGCGCTGCCCTCTCGCTCCAACTGCGCCGGCGTCAGCCCCACTTGCGCTTGGTACCAATCGAACGCAAGCAGATCGCGATCAACGATGCGCACATCCGCGCGCTGCCCCAACACATAACGAAAATACCACAGCGCGAACGTCGCGCGATCATCTTCCGTCACCACAATCGCTGATGATGGTGCCTGAGCCAACACCTGCTCACCGAAGCGAATCGCCGCGCCATCGTTCGTCAACGCAACGGCGTCCCAATTCAGCGCAAGCACCAACGTCGTCTGAACGATCAAGCCGAGCCAGCCCAGGCGCACGATGCCATTCTCAAAACGCGCGCGCAACACATCAAACAGAGCAACGACGCCCGCGCCAATCGCCGCGCAAAAAATCATCACTGCAGGAATCGTGTACACGAGCGCGTCCACGCTGTTGTAACCGATGGCAAACAGAATGTACGCCAGCATCGTCACGCCCCACAGCATCGCTCTGCCGCGATTCGCGCGCGCGAGCTGCTGCCAGCCCACCAGCGCGAGCGCGCCGAGAATCGGTCCCAAGCCGACGAGCAGCGCGTGCGCAAAAAACGCCAGCCGTCCCAGCCACGCATCGAGCGGCACCGCGAACAGATTGTCGCGATACAGCGCGCCGCTCACCAGCCACCACCAACCCGAAAGCGTCGTCGGATCGCCCCAGGTGATGGCACCGCGCCCCGCGCGCCAGACCGGGTAGAGCCATTGCACACTCGCGACGAGCGCGCCTGCCACGAACGCGCGCCACTCCGCGCGTGCGCGCCACAGCGCGAGCGGTAGCAACAACAGCGCAGTCGGGTGAAAACCGAGTGCAATGCTCCACAGCGCGCCCAGCGCGAACGCGCCGCGCGGCGAGGTAACGCGCAACGAGCCGAGCAGTATCAACGCAACGCACAACGCAAACGGAGCGTACACCTCCGCGATGATCGCTTGCTGCCAGACGGGCGGCATCAGCGCGAATCCTGATGCGGTTGCCAGCGCTCCCAGCCATCGCTCTGTCGCGCGCGCATCGCCACTCAGTTCGCATGCTACCAGCGCAAGCACACCCGCCGCGCTTGCCGCGCTCACTGCTGAAAACAAATTCACGCGATACGCGATACTCCCCAGGGGTATCCGCGTGAACAGATGCGCCAGCAAAGTGTATGCTGGGTACCCCGGTGGATGTGGCACGCCCAGCGTGTACGCGGCGACAATCAAATCGCCGCCGTCCGCGCCATTGTGTGCCCAGGTGATATCTGGTGCTAGCGTCAAAAGATATACAATCAGTGCCCATAATGAAGCAAGCCAGAAGCACAGTAAATATTCGCTATGAAGTATACCCTTTGAAATTTGACTCAATACGCGCCCTTGCCCGAGATTAACACTGGAATTGTCTTGATTAGAATTACGATGTCCTTCCAGAGGGTATAGTTTTCGATATATTCCAACTCCAAACGCACCCGCTCGTCAAGTGACAGGTCGCCTCGTCCATTGATCTGCATCGGTCCGGTCATACCTGGTTTGACTGCCAGACGTTTACGATGCCAGTCACTATACTTTTGAACAATTCTTTCCTCTTCAGGACGCGGCCCCACCAGACTCATATCACCCACCAGCACATTCCAGAATTGTGGTAATTCATCTAGACTTGTGCGCCGCAGGAATCGTCCCACACGGGTCACGCGAGGATCGTTCTTGATCTTGAAAGCAAACGATTCCATTTGATCCACGTCCACAATCTCAGACAAGCGAGCTTCAGCGTCATTGACCATTGAACGTAGTTTAAGCATACGAAACGGGCGACCATGCTCCCCGATACGCGTCTGTTTGAACAATACTGGACCGGGTGAATCAAGTTTGATCAATATTGCCAGTATCAGCATAATCGGACAAGCCACAATGAGTCCAATCAATGCTCCCACCACATCCAGAGTACGTTTGGCAAAGCGTTCAAGTGGACTAAGCACTGGTTCACGTGGCGAAGGATGACAAAGAAAATAGACATAACCCACAATTAATCCCGCACCTAACGCTGCTGCTCGCAGTACCAGTGCAGGCAATACTATCGGTAGTAGGCTAGCATCCCAGCGCGCTACTTTAAGTAAGAACGGTAACGCTGTCGCCACAAAGGTTATAGCACTGAACAGTACTCCCCACATAGCCAGCGGCCATACAAGCCCCGCGAGCAGTGCAACAATTCCTAGACCTAACAAAAGGATTTGTACTCGGAGTGCTTGCGGTGTATGTGAATCACTCAGTATCTTTTCTGGATGCCAGCGCACAAGCAGTGCTTTCCAATAGCCGATTCTAAATTTACGACGAAAATATTCACCGATCGTACGACTGTGCTGGTGATAGACTACTGCCGTTGGAACAAAGACTAATCGGTAACCTTTTCGGGCAAGCCGAAACGAAAACTCTTGGTCCTCATTTACATAAAAAACTGGGTCGAATCCTCCGTTCTCCAAAAATACACGGCGACGATAAGCAGCAGAGTATGTGTCCACAAAATCAATACGCGACTGCTGCGCCATGCGAGCGTACTTGTCTTGATATTCCATTTGGACCAATCGCGCCATTCGTTCGCGTTGACGCGTACGATACACACCTTTCGCTCCCATCACTTCTGGATCCACAAACGGCGCACTCAACTGTTCAATCCAGTTTGGTGCAGGCTCACAGTCCGCATCGGTGAACAAGACCAACTCACCACGCGCTACTGCCACACCCGCATTACGCGCTGCGGCAGGGCCCCCTCGACATGCTTGCCGAATCACCCGAACGCCTGTCGCTTCAGCAATTGAGACCGTCTCGTCAGTTGAGCCATCATCTACAACGATTACTTCGTACTGATCGCGCGGTACGGTCTGATGATTCAATGCACGTAAGCACATCTCTAATGTGCTTGCCGCATTGTAGGCTGGCACAATAACCGATATCATAGCAACTCCTCGTACACCCAGCGCATATCTACACTTTCAAACAGCCTCAGCGATAGGGAATTTAGCAGCAGGCGTAATCGGCGCGGCGCGCACAGGACGATGTATCACGCGCGCGAGAACAGTCATCAACACGGCATAGCCACCAAACGTGTACACGAGCGCAAAGACACACAGCCAGAAGACAAGGGCAAGCAGTAACATCATACCGAGTACTCGATAATGATGTAACGACACCAGCGTCGTAGCGCAGGCACGTGTGCCAACAACCACTCGTCCCACGCCCACAACCAGCCCGCTGACGCTTCATCACCAATGGCGCGCGTGATCATCGAGAACAAGTAAACCTCGCGCACGCGCGTCGCAGAGAAATGTGCGCCCACACGCGCAATCTGCTCGTACTTGAGAGGATGCTCATTGGCAGAACGGCGTTTGTCACGATACGGCAAATACTGACGCGCAAACTCCAGGAGGGGATTCATACCGAGGGGTTCAAAAAAGAGCGCACGCCCACCGCGCCGCAAGACGCGCCGAATCTCTGGCGCAAGGGCATCCAGTTGAGCGTGATGCAACAAACCAAAGCCGGTGACCCAATCAAAAGTACCAGCGGGAAAGGCCAGTTGCTCCGCCAGCATTCGGCTTGTTGCCACGCGCGCGCCTACACCAGTTGCCTGCGCGCGTTCGCGCGTGACCCACACACTCGCGGGTGCAATATCAATCGCGACGACCCAGGCGCCGCGTCGCGCCATCATCACTGCTTCGTCCCCTGGACCACATCCCAATTCCAGGACACGCTTGCCGCGCAAATATCGCCTAACCACTCGAACGCAATGCGCCGCGCGCGTCCGAGATCGCGACGCCAGATCGTCTCATCGTCCGGGACCACGCGCGGAATTTCTCCACTCGAAAAGAGGCGCTGCCACTGCTCGTCAAAGTATGTCGCGTCGTCCATCCTACACTTGCCTCAGGCGCGCTCCGCCCTTCCAACAACGGCGCGCGTTGTCGGAATCGCTAGTTGCATTATATCACTACTCGACGCAATGTCGAAATCGGAGATGTTGCCGCGCGGTAAACCGCCCGGCTGAATGGTTCAAGCCGACTTGTGAATTTCAAGGTAACTACTCAGCCCTACGCAACTTTTGCCACAGAGGACACAGGGAACACAGAGGAAAACAAAAACTTCTCTGTGTCCTCTGTGCGCTCTGTGGCATGCCTGAGCAGTTACATTTCAAGAAAATAAATTGGTAACCTCTCTGGCAACTCAAGTCGCATCTACAACTACCCCAAACCTGCCTGCACAGGTTAAGCCGCCGCAGGGCGGCTTCGGGTATGTGTTGCGGCGGTCTCAACCGCCCGCGCCCAACGACGATTTGACGCGCATCGTTTGTGCGTTATAATCATCCTCGATGAGCCATCAGCCACTTGGAGTCACGACCATCATCCTGTTTCTCGCTGTCGCGTGCCACACACCCACCGCGACGCCGACGCTTGCGCCCACACCCACCGCTGCCAACACACCATCGCCTCCGCTAATGCCTTCATACACAACGACGTTCACTCCACCCGCAACACCATCATCCACGCGTTTGCCTGCCACGCCCACGCTCACGCGCCCCTCCACGCGCCCACGCGCTACCGCCACGGCTACTCCGACGACGGCGCCATTGCCCACACCCATCTGGGACGCGCGTCTCGACGCACTCGACATCAAATGGATTCCCGCCAGCGTTCCGCGCGGACAACTTTTCTGGCGATTGGCGCGCGCGGAATTCTGGGACGAAAAAGAACGGCAAGGCAAACACCACTTCTTTGTCAACGTCCTCGATGAAAACGGCGCGCGCCTCATCGGTCAAACGATCACCATCGAGTGGCCCGACGGCAAAGTGATTCTGGTCACCGAAGACAAACCGCTGCCCGAATACTCGGCAAACTTTCCGCTGGAGCCAAATCACTATCCCCCCTGGGGAACACTCGGCGCATCCAGCGTCTTTGTGAACGACCTCCCCAGTGACAAAATGGTGGGCTTGGGACTACCCGCCAGAAACAAGTTGGTCGTTTATTTGCTAACATTCCAACGCGCGCGTGGAGTCAAATGACGATGACCAAGCCCCGTCTCGCCATTTTACACTATGCCGCGCCGCCGACGATTGGCGGCGTCGAATCTACCATCGCCGCGCACGCGCGCCTCTTTGCCGATCGCGGCTACGCAGTGAAAATCGTCGCGGGACGCGGTGAACCCTTCGACGCGCGCGTGCCACTCGAAACGATTCCGCATCTCGATTCGCGCGACGCCTCGGTCGAGCAGGTCAACCGCGAACTCGCGCGCGGCGCGGTCACGCCCGCGTTCGATGCGCTGGTGATGACGATTCGCCACGCGCTCGCGCGTGCGCTTGCCGATGTGGACATTTGCCTCGCGCACAACATCGCCACGCTCCACAAAAATCTCGCGCTCACCGTCGCGCTGCGCGAGATGGCGCGCGCAGGACGCCCGCGCCTGATCGCGTGGTGTCACGATTTTGCGTGGGACGATCCCGTGTACGCGAACGAAATGCGCGCGGGCTTTCCCTGGGACTGGATGCGGCAACGCTGGGACAATGTGCGTTACGTCGTCGTTTCCCACGCGCGCCGCCAGGAACTGGCGCGACTCCTCGCGATGAACGAAGAGGACATCGCGGTCGTTCCGCCAGGTGTGGACGCGCTGGAATTTCTGGGAGTCAGCGCGACGACCGCGCGCTGGACGCGCGACCTTGCGCTACTCGATGCCGCGCCGTTGTTGCTACTCCCCGCGCGCGTCACGCGCCGCAAGAACATCGAACTCGCCATCGCCATCACCGCCGCGCTGCGCGACGCGGGGCACGCGCCCAAACTGTTGGTGATGGGTCCGCTCGGACCACATAACCCCGCGAACGTCGCGTATCGGGACGAATTGCGCGCGCAGCAAGACACGTTGCGTGTGCGCGACCGCGTCGTCTTTTTGCACGAGTACGGCGCGGTGGACGAGGCGACGCGGCGCGATCTGTATCTGCTCGCCGACGCGCTTCTCTTTCCCAGCGCGCGCGAGGGCTTTGGCATTCCGATTCTGGAAGCGGGGCTGACGCGCCTGCCAATTTTCTGCGCGGACATTCCCGTCTTTCACGAATCGGCGCGCGCGGACGCGCACTATTTCGCGCTCGATGCGTCACCCGCGCAGATCGCGCAACAGATCACCGATGCGCTCGCGCGCGACGCGCACTATCGGCTCAAGCAGCGCGTCCTGCGCGAGTACGCGTGGGAACGCATTTTCGCGGAACGCATCGAGCCGTTAGTGTTGGGAGGATGAAATGGGACGACGCATTGGTTTTGTCTCCACGCGCTTGATCGGCACCGATGGTGTCTCGCTCGAAGCCGCCAAGTGGGTAAGTGTGCTCGAGCGGATGGGCCACACCTGTTTTTTCTTTGCGGGCGCAGCCGACTATCCGCCCGCGCGCTCGCACCTCGTACCCGAAGCGCTGTTCAAGCATCCTGACATTCACGCCATCTACACCACCGCGTTTTCCGAACGCGCGCGTCCTCCCACGTTGACACGACACATTCGCGATCTCAGCGCGCATCTCAAAGCCCACCTCGCCGCGTTCGTGCGCGAGTTTGAAATCGAGTTGCTCATCGTCGAGAACGCGCTCGCGATCCCAATGAACATTCCGCTCGGCATCGCGCTCACCGAATTCATCGCCGAAACCGAGTTTCCCACCATCGCGCATCATCACGATTTTTTCTGGGAGCGCAAACGCTTTCTCGTCAATTGCGTGTGGGATTACCTCAACATGGCGTTTCCGCCGCACCTCCCTTCGATTCGTCACGTCGTCATCAATTCCTCTGCAGCGAACCAGTTGAGTTTGCGCACGGGCATTTCCAGTTGGCTCATCCCCAACGTGATGGATTTCGAGCATCCGCCTGCGCCGCCCGACGAGTACACGCGCGATGTGCGCGCGGCGCTGGAGATCGCGCCTGATGAGTTGTTCTTTCTGCAACCGACGCGCGTGGTGCAACGCAAAGGCATCGAACACGCCATCGAGTTGATTCATCGCTTGAGGCGCAAGGCGCGGCTCGTCATTTCGCACGCGGCGGGCGACGAAGGGGACGCGTACGAACGACGCGTGCGCGACTTTGCCGCGCTCCTCGGCGTCGCAACGAATTTCGTTTCGAACCGCATTGCCAATCGTCGTGGCACAACGAACGACGGGCGCAAAATTTATACGCTGTGGGATGTGTATCCGTATGCCGATTGGGTCACGTATCCCTCTGACATCGAAGGATTTGGGAACGCGTTTCTGGAAGCGATCTACTTTCGGCGTCCGATTGTTGTGAACGCGTATTCGATTTTCGAAATTGACATCAAGCCGAAAGGATTTCGTGTGATCGAGTTCGACGGGTACATCACCGATGAAACCGTGCGCGCGGTCGGCGCGCTCCTGGATGACCCGCGCGCAGTCCAGGCGATGGTGGAACACAACTATCAGTTGGGCAAATTGCACTATTCGTACGCGCGCCTGGAGCACCGTTTGATGATGTTGCTTGCCGATTGTTTTGGTGAGTAGAGGTAGCCTTTGAGGACGTGATGACGAACGAAAAAGAACACTTGCTGGTTGCCGGCACTTGCGCCGAAAAAATCCAAGCCCTCTTGCCCTTTGCGCGCGCGTTCGCCGCGGCGTCCGATAGCGCGATGCTCGCGCTGGGCCTGGTCGCAGTGCCGCCGAACGTTTCGCTCAGCACAGGTGCACTCGCCGCGCGACGTCTCCGCAAGACGATTCACGCGCCGGCGCGACGCTGCAGCGCGCGCGTTGCGGTGCGCGTGGCGCACGACGTGTGGCGCGAGTTGGCGCGCGCCGCGCGCGAGGAAAACGCGACGCTGATTTTGTTGCACTGGGAGGAAGCGCCACCCCACGCGGCGTTACGCGCGCTTCCCGGTCACGTCGCGATCATCAAGCCCCCCTTTCCCCCGGCGAACTCGCGCATCCTGCTACCGATTCGCGGCGGTCCGTACGCCGCGCTCGCGCTCCGTCTCGCGCTCGCGCTCGTCCACGCGCAGCGCGGCGAAATCACCGTGTTGCACGCCACGCCGCCCGCGCGTCGCGGCATCGAGTATCAAGAACTGGTGCAACACTTGCGCGCGCTGCCGCAGGTGACGCGCTGGTTGAACGTGCGCGGCGACGCCACCCAGGCCATCCTCACCGCCTCGCGCGAGCATCACGTCGTACTGATGGGCGCCATCGCGCAGCCGCGCCCTGACGACCCTGCCATCGGTCCCACCGCGACGCGCGTGTTGAACGATAGCACGATTCCCGCGATCGTCGTGCGCGCCGCGCCGCAACACCTGGCGCAAGAACCCGAGCGCGTGGACTATACCATTTCGGTCGTGGTGGACAAGTGGTTCGCCGAAAACACCTTTCACGCGCGCGAGTTTCAGGATGTAGGACATCTAGTCAAACTCAAAGAGCAACAAGGACTGACGATCAGTTTGGGCTTGCCCGCGTTGAACGAAGAGAAAACCATCGGCAAGATCATTCAAACGATGCGCGCGCATTTCATCGAACGGTATCCGCTCCTCGATGAAATCGTCGTGATTGACTCGAACTCGACCGACCGGACGGTCGAGATCGCGCAACACCTCGGCGTGCCGGTGTATCGTCACCCGGAAATTTTGCCCGAAGTCGGTTCGTATCGCGGCAAGGGCGAAGCGCTGTGGAAAAGTTTGTTCGTGTTAAAAGGCGATTTGATCGCGTGGATTGACACGGACATTGTGAACATTCATCCGCGTTTTGTGTACGGGATTCTGGGTCCACTGATTCGTGAGCCGCGTCTGATGTATGTTAAAGGATTTTATCAACGCCCCTTGCGCGTGGGCAAGAAACTGGAAGCGCGCGGGGGTGGGCGCGTGACGGAATTGACGGCGCGCCCACTGTTGAATCTGTTCTATCCCGAACTTTCGGGATTCGTCCAACCGCTCGCGGGTGAGTATGCGGGACGCCGCAGCGCACTCGAAGCCGTACCGTTCTTCACGGGCTATGGCGTGGAGACCGGCTTGCTGATTGATTTGTGGACGCGTTATGGTCTGAGCGCGTTGGGGCAAGTGGATCTGGAAGAACGCGTGCATCGCAATCAATCGCTCCTCGCGCTCAGCAAGATGGCATTCGAGATTGTGCAGGTGGTAATGCAACGCGTCGGCGCGCAACATCACGTCGAGCTCGTCGCGGAACTCCAAAAGAGTATGAAGTTGATTCGCTACGCGCGCAACGAATTCCAGTTGCAAGTCGCGGACATTCGCGCCATCGAACGCCCGCCGATGCTGACGATTCCGGCGTATCGTCACCAACGGGGATTGGAGTGACTGGCAGTCTTGGCAAGACGTACGCGACCTCCACCCTGCTGTTGCCGCGTCCTCGGGGCAAGCGTCAACGGCGCGCGTTTGCACCGCGTTGACACACACTACCGTGTGGAGTAGAATCGAGCCACGATGATTTTTGTTTTGGTCTTTGCCTCGGCGTTTTTGATTGCGCTCGTGCTGACCCCGCTCGCCACTCGCCTGGCATTCATCACTGGAGCCATTGATCAGCCGCGCGATCGTCATCAACACAGTCACCCCACCCCCAAACTCGGCGGCATACCGCTCTTCGCGGGATTTTTTGCCGCCGTCGGCGTATCGCTCTACTATCCGCGCACCGATGAATTCGAAATGCCACGTCTGCTCGGACTCTTTCTTGGGTGCACGGTCATGTTCATCGTTGGGCTATACGACGATCATCGCGAGTTGAGTCCGTTGCCGCAACTGGTGGTACAAATTGCGGCTGCCAGCATCGTCGCCGGGTACGGTGTGTTGATTCGCGAACTTCCCAATCCTTTCGATGGAACACGCATCGAACTGGAACTATGGTTCGCTTTTCTCTTTACGCTCTTCTGGCTCGTCGGTATGATGAACACGATCAACTGGCTCGATGGACTGGACGGCCTGGCGGGTGGTGTCGTGGTCATTGCAGGTTTTATGCTCTTTGCGCACACGTTTCGCCTTGGGCAAAACTCGGTCGCGCTGCTGGTGCTGGCGCTCATCGGCAGTGGGCTGGGTTTCTTGTTGTTCAATTTTTTCCCTGCCCAGATTTTTATGGGGAGTGCCGGCGCGAATGTGCTGGGCTTGACGCTGGGCGCGCTGGCGATCATCGGTGGTGCCAAGGTGGGCACCGCGCTCCTTGTCCTCGGTATCCCGATTCTCGATGTGGCGTGGCAAATTGTCCAACGCCTGCGCGCGGGACGCTCACCTTTTTCCGCTGATCGGGGACACCTGCATCACCGTTTACTCGATGTGGGATTGCCGCAACGCGCCATCGTCTTGCTCTACTATGTGCTCACGAGTACCTTCGGCGCGCTGGCACTCATCCTGCCCAGTGGAACGCACAAACTGATTGCGCTCATTGTGATTAGTTCAGGCGCGCTCGCGTTACTGATTCATTTGAGCGCCAGGCGCTAACCCTCCGCGCGGGAGTCATCCCGCGCTTTTTGTTTCTAACCATGCAAAAGTAGGGGCGAAAGATTTTTCGCCCGTTGGGGCGAAAGATTTTTTCGCCCCAACTCAGCCGTCCTATCCATCGCGAACTAGCCACACCCCCTGGTCCCCCTCCCCACGCCGCTCTGCGGCGTGGGGAGGGGGAAACCTGTCTCT
>DAOTYB010000183.1:0-20452 GCA_034435315.1 Anaerolineae bacterium
TGGCCTCCTCGTAGCGACCCAACGCACGATACACGTTCCCCAACCCGTTGTGCGGATAGGCGTCCTTGGGGTCAAGTTCGATGGCGCGCTGATAGGCAGCAATGGCCTCCTCGTAGCGACCCAAATCCGAATACACGTTCCCCAACCCGTGGTACGGATGGGCATAGTTGGGGTCAAGTTCGATGGCGCGCTGATAGGCGGCAATGGCCTCGTCATAGCGGCCCATCTGGGCATACACGTTCCCCAACCCGTTGTGCGGCGCGGCGACCTTGGGGTCAAGTTCGATGGCGCGCTGATAGGCAGCGATGGCCTCGTCGTAGCAGCCCAATGCCCAATACACGTTCCCCAACCCGTTGTGCGGATAGGCGTCCTTGGGGTCAAGTTCGATGGCACGCTGATAGGCGGCGATGGCCTCATCGTTCTTGCCAGCAAGGCGGAGAATGACTCCCAGCCGATACCAGGCGCCCGGCTTCTCGGGCAGCCAGTCCACCACTTTGGGCAGGATGCGCTCCGCTTCGGGGGAATAGATGGCGCTGCCTGCGTCTTGCGGCCACATCAGTTTGCCTGCCAAATCATCCAACGCCTCGCCCAGCCGTTTCTTCAGCGCCTCGCCATTCCCAGGCAGGGCGCGCTCGGCGCGCTCGTAGGCCGCCAGCGCTTCGGGGTAGTTGCCGCGCGCAAACGCCAGTTGTCCACGCCGCCAGTCCAGAATGGCGCCGCGCTCGGCTTCGCCATCGCCTTGCAGGTAGCCCAGACACTTCAGGCGGGTCAGTTCGTCCAGCAGCTCGGCTTGCTCTTCGGACGAGGCATCATTCTCTGCCGCAGCGCTCAAGCGCTCGAGCCGCTTCTGGCCATCGGCGCTCAAATGCTCCTTCCAGCCATTGGCGATGCTCAACAGCCCGCGCCGCAGCTCGCGCGAGTAGGCCAGACTTTCGACCAGGCGCGGGACCAGCCAGCGCCACGCGGCGCGCTCATCGAGCCAGAACAGGTACTCGCACAGTTCGAGCACCGTTTTCGTCCAATCTTCGCTCTCGCAGCGGTCTTCCAGGCGCGGCAAATCGGTTTGCAGGGCTTCCAGCCGCGCCCGCAGCGTCTCGACGGCACGCTGGAGCATGGCGCGCACCCGCTCATTCCCCAGGCGGCGCAGGTCGGCTTTGAGATGTTCGCGCAAGAAGAAGGCGGGGTCGTCGTACAGGCGGGCGCGTTCGGCGTGGACGGCGGCATAGTCGCGTTCCAGACGGCGCAGCAGCGCCTCCAAATCGTAAGGAGGGGTCGGTGACCCGTCCGCGTCGTCCGCGGGGCGCAGCATGGCGCGCAAAATCTCGATGTCGCCGCGCGCCAGGGCCAGCGCGTAGAGCAACGGTTTGTCCGCTTCGGGGACGTGCTTGAGATAGTGATGTGTCATCTCCTTGACGATTTCCTCACCCAGCGTGGCTTCGTCAATATCGCCGATGATGTCCGCCAGCGCCGCGCCTCGTTTCCACATCTCGGCAGCCTGCTCGATGGCCAGCGGGATGCCGCGCGTGGCGCGGGTCAACACCTCGACTTCGGCATCACGGAGCGGGCGTTTGGGCGCAGCATGGGCGAAAATTGCGCGCAGGTCTTGCTGCTCCAGCTGGAGCAGGTCGCGCGCAACCAGTCGGCGCGGGAATTCTTCGGCATAGCCCTTGAAGAAGTCGCTGCCGAACTGGCGACTCCGGGCAAGGTCGTTGCGCCCACTGATAATCCAGACGAGGCGCGGACCGGCGGCGCGCATCACCTCGCGCAGCCAGGGGTCGGTGCGGTCCACGATTTCGTAGGTGTCCAGGAAAACCAGGAGCGGTTTGCGCTTGGCAACTTGTTTCAGCCCCTGCGCCAGGGCGCGGGCGAGTTGCATGTTGGGGTTGAGAAAGAGGGCATATTGTTCAGGGTCCAGGCGGGCACGCAGGCGCGCTTCGAGCGCGGCACGCAGTTGGGCAGCCCTCTCTGCGCCCACTCGGATGCCTTCCTGGAGAAAGGCTTGCGCTATCTGCTCGCCCGTCTCGCCAATCGGTAAGACTGTGCGCAGGAGTTTGGCGATCGCCTCCGCGCTCACACGGCGCAATTCGGCAAATTCGTCACGCTCACCGTAGGGTTCAAGCGCGGCGATCGCTTTTCTCTCCGCTTCGGCGCGCATCTTGACCGCGCGCTGATAGGCCTCGAACTCCCGTCCCCAGCCCTGCCCAATCGCCTTGTCGTACAGAATGTCGAACACGTCTTCGGGGCGGATGTGTTCGCGCCCGACCTGTAAACGTGCCGTGCGGCGGCGTTCGTCTTCCCAATCCACCCACAGCACCTGGAATTTGCCTGCGAACGGCGGCTCGCTCTGGGCGATGTCGCGGAAGCGCTTGGCAAGGGTGGTCTTGCCAATTCCGCCCAGGCCGTAGAGCAAGAAGATGTAGGGCAGGTCTTCGCCCTGTGGCGGGTGGAGCATCTCGCTCAGCGCGGCGCGGAATTGCTTTTGCTCCTCCACGCGGCCGAGAAAAAGTTTGTTGTCAACACAGATGCGTTCCGTGTGCATAGCATCCTCCGCACATTTCCCTCTCCCCGCCAGGGAGAGGGCTAGGGTGAGGGCGATTCCCTCTCCCTGCCAGGGAGAGGGCTAGGGTAAGGGTTGCACCTGCCCCTTACACAAGCATCCAAAATCTGCTCCAACACACCATCAAGATTTTGCAACACCTCGCGATTCCAGAATCGCATCTCGCGATAACCGTGCTCGGTCAACCATAGCGTTCGCTTCTTGTCGTACTCTACTTGCTTGGCGTGGGAATCCCCATCCAGTTCGATGGTCAATCTGGCTTCGGCACAATAAAAATCCACGATGTAATTCCCTATCGGATGTTGACGACGAAACTTGAATCCGCCCAGCTGACGATCTCGCAAGCGTGACCAGAGTCTGGCTTCGGCAGGCGTCATTGGTCGGCGCAGTGTGCGTGCGTTCTTCAAAATTCGCGGTTTGATGCGATGCATCACGCGCTCCCCTCACCTAACCGCTCCCCTGTGGGGCGAGGGACATTTTCACAAACACCCACGGCGCGCCGATGCCCACCCACGCGCCCATCAGCGCATAGCGCAGCAAATCGAACAACACTTGCTCGGGGAAAATCGCCTTCAAGCCAAAGCGCAGCGCGAGCAATACCGCCAGCCCCAGCGCAAACTTGACGATTTGCTTCCACAGCACCGCGCGCGTCGCAAAGCGCACAAACTTGTTTTCGAGCGGCAGCGCGACGTAAAAGCCCAGCAGCACGCCCACCGATTTTGCCGTGTCGGCGGTAAAGTGCAACGCGAGCAGCGCGAGCGGGATGACAATCGCCAGCGCGAGTTGCGTTGTGAGCGATTGCTTGCCCAGCCACGCGCCGACGCGCGGTTGCAAGAGCGCGTACGCCGCGACGAGCGCGATACCAATCGCCCAGCCCGTGAGCACGTCTTGCGGAAAATGATCGCCCAGGTACATCCGCCCGATGCCGACGAAGAGCGGTAGCGCGATCGCCAGCGTCCACCACAGGCGCGTCTTGAGTTGCGTGCCTAGATAACCCCAGAACACCGTCGTGCCTTGCGTGTGACCGCTGGGGATGCCGTACCCTGGTGTCTTGAACGGCGACCACACATTCGGGTATTGATGCGGGCGCGGCGCGGCAAACAAATCTTTGAGCGATGGATTGAGGTACATCGAAAAGAGGAGCACGGCCCCAAGACGAATCCCCAGTGCCTTGTGCAGACACCAAAAGATGAGTGGAAGCGCGAGGACGTAAAAATCCTCCTCTCCCAAAAAGTTGATGGTTTGAAAGAACGCATCGAACGCGGGATTGCGAAACGTCTGAATCCAGCGCACGATGTCCAGTCCCCATTGAACTAGTCCGTCCATTGTCCCTCCAGTTTTTCAATGAGCCAATGAGCCAATGAACCAATGAGCCAAACGCTGCGCTCAATGAACCAATGAGCCAAATGGACTAATGACGAAGGACGAATGACGAATGACAAAATGGTTTGGCACATTTGGCATATTTGGCTTGTTTGGCACATTTGCTTTGGCTCATTGGCACATTGGGCAATTGGCTCATTGCCTTTGGCTCATTGGTGCTTTGCTTTCTGCCTTTTTACTTCGCGCAACAACTCTGCCGCATTCCGCCGCGTCGTCGCAGTTTCCGTGCCAAGCATCTGCGCCAGTTCTTCGATGCGCGCGGTTTCGTCCAGTTCCGCGATCTGCGTGATCGTTCGCTCGCCGACGATTTCCTTGCGAATCTTGAAATGCGCGTCGCCGTACGCGGCGATTTGCGGCAGGTGCGTAATACAAATGACTTGGTGCTGTGGTATGTCATCTCCTTTCTGCGCGCTCGGTGTGAGCGCCCACAATTTGTTGCCGACGATGCCACCCGTGCGCCCGCCAATTCCCTGATCAATTTCGTCGAAGATGAGCGTCGGCGTGTTGTCCGCGACCGCGAGGACTGATTTCAGCGCGAGCATCAAGCGCGACGTTTCGCCACCCGACGCGATTTTCGCCAGCGGCTTGAGCGGCTCGCCCGGATTCGGCGAGACGAGAAACTCGACGCGATCAATGCCCGTCGTGTCCACCGCGACGCGTCGCCCGTCCACTTCGGGACCATTGGGGTCGTCCGCGCGTTCGAGCGCGACGCCGAATTTCGCCTTTGCCATCCCCAGGTCTTGCAATTGCACTTCGATCTCGCGCGACAAACGCTCGCCGGCTTCGCGCCGCGCGCGAGAGAGTTCACCCGCGAGCACTGCAATCTCTTTCAAGAGTTGTGCTTCTTGCGCGCGCAATTCGTTGATGCGCTCTTCGCTGTGCGAAATCGTCGCGAGCTCCGCCGCCGCGTTCTCGCCGTACTTTAAAATCTCCTCAATCGTGTCGCCGTACTTGCGCTTGAGCCGGAAAATCAAATCGAGTCGTTCATCAATTTGCGCGAGGCGCGCGGGATCGTGTTCCACATTGTCGCGATAGGCGCGCAGCGCGCGCGCCAGATCGTCCGCTTGCGCTGCCGCGCTTTCGGCTTCCTCGCGCAGCGCGCGCACCGAGGCATCGTACTTTTCCAGCCCTGTGATGGCTTGCAACGCCGCGTTGAGTAAATCCACTGCTCCTTTTTCCTCTTCGCTGGCGCCGTAGAGCGCGCGATACGCGTGATCGGCGAGGTTGGCGCGCAGTTCCGCATTCCCTAGCAATTCGCGTTCCTGCTTCAACGCTTCTTCCTCGCCGATCTTTAAATTCGCCTCGCTGATTTCCGCCACCACGTACGTCAGCCGATCCACGCGTCGCGCGACTTCGCGCGCGTCCAGCATCAGCGATTGAATCTCGTTCCGCACCGCGCGCAATCGCTTGACGTGCTCCGCGACGCGCGCGCGCAACTCCCACAGGTTGCCATAGCGATCCAGAAAATCTATATGCTCGCGCACGCGCAACAGCGAAAGATGCTCGCTCTGTCCGTGAATGTCCACCAGAAATTCGCCGATACGCTGGAGCGTGTGCAGCGTCACCGTGCGTCCGTTGACGCGGCAGATGTTGCGCCCTTCGCGGTGAATCTCGCGCGTGATGATGAGCGTATCGTCGTCATGCTCGATGCCGATTTCGTCGAGAATCGGGATGATGTTCGCGCGCGTTGCTTCGTTGAGGACGAATGTGCCTTCGACGCGCGCCTTGTCCGCGCCGCTGCGAATAAACTCGCTCTGTGCGCGCCCACCCAGCAACATCCCGACCGCGTCAATGATAATGGACTTGCCCGCGCCGGTTTCACCGGTCAGCACGTTAAAGCCGCGATGAAATTGCAAATGCAAGTGTTCGATGATCGCAAAGTTAGTGATGTCAATTTCGGCTAACATAGGCTCCTGGTCAAGTAGTCGGATAGTCTCGTAGTCGAGTAGTCGAATAGTCTTGTAGTCAAGTAGTCGGATAGTCTCGTGGTCGAATAGTCTGGTCGTACTCTTGCCTTGTGACCATATGACTGCACGACTACACGACTACACGACTACGCGACTACACGACTACACGACTACGCGACTACGCGACTACGCAACTACACGACTGCACGACTACACGACTACGCGACTAGACGACTAACTCCGCAACCGCGCATACACCGTACTCGCGCCGAGCGCGATGAAAATCCAGATGCCGATGTTGAGGAACAGGCGCGAGGCGAGGAGCGCGAGATCGAAACGACGCGTGCCCCACGTCAGGAGCAGCAGCGCGCCCGCGCCTGCCAATCCACCCAGAATGAAAACGGCGCACGCGACCAGCGCGATGTACTTGCCGCGCCGCTTTTGAATCGCGCGACGAATGATCTCCGCGATGAGACCCCCCGCCGCCGGCGCGTAGAAAATCATAATGAGCCACAGCCCGCCAATGATCATCGCTAGCGCGCCCGCCAGCCCCGACGCAATCGCGCCGACGAGCGCGGTGATGGCATAATCCATCGGCGTCGCGGTGTAATATCCAGTGCGCTGAACGTTCAAACACTCTTTGCAACGATACCCCACCGGCGTGCGTTCGACGCACTTGAGGCACACCGGCTTGCCACACTTGTTGCAGCGCAAGAGCGTTTCGGTTTGGGGATGATTGACGCAAAAGACGGGAGCATCGGTGGACATAGGATCCTCGGTGAATGAATTTTTCGCGCGTCATTTTACCACGAGGGTAATGGGTAGACAAGTGGGCAGGTAAACAGGCAGACAAGTTAAGATAATTTCCTGCTCCCGAATGAATGGATTTTAAGAAGTTGGTAATGCCTTGTCTCTACTTGGGGACAACCCCTCTCATCCCCCCTGCCCCCTGCTCTCCCCGCAAAGCGGGGAGAGCAGGGGGAGATGGGAGGCGGGGAGTGGGCGGGCGGCGCAGCCGCCCGCCCACTCCCCGCCTCCCATCTCCCCCTGCTCTCCCCGCTTGGGGAGAGCAGGGGGCAGGGGGATGAGAGGGGTTGTCCCCAAGTAGAGACAAGGCATTACCAACTTCTTAAAATCCATTCATTCGGGAGCAGGAAATTATCTTAAATTGTCTGGTCTTTGGGAGCAGGGCGTGTGCAAAGTCAGGCACGAGTGGTTGAAACCGCCGCAACAACCACGCAAAGCCGACCTGCGTCGGCTGTACGCGTCGCCGCAGGGCGACTGGGCAGCATGCTTGTTGCTGCGACTTGAGTCGCCCGACGATTTGTCAAGCGACTTTGCACACCCCTTGTCCCTGGCAGAGTCCACCTGATTTGCCTAAACACCCAATCTATATTATAATGTTGCGCAGACGGTCTAGTGCGTGGTGATTAGCGCACGGATTTGGAGCACATCACTCACGCGCGATGTCTAGAGCGCGACGAACGGAGAAGAAGATGACGGCGTCCTCCCCAATGGCTCGTTCTCCTATCCTTAAGGTTGAGAACCTCCACCTGTTCTTTGGTGGTCTGGCAGCGCTCGTAGATGTCAGTTTCGATATCTACGCCGGTGAAATCCTTGCCCTGATTGGTCCCAACGGTGCAGGTAAGACCAGTGTGCTCAATTGCATCAACGGTTTTTACCGACCCCAACAGGGCAAAATTCTTTTCAACGGCCATGACCTCGTTCGTACCCCCACCCACGAAATTCCCCGACTCGGTATTGCACGTACCTTTCAGAACATTGCCCTCTACACAGGAATGACCGCGCTCGATAACTTGATGGCAGCGCGCCATATCCATATGAAGCAAAATATGCTTGCCAGCGCGCTCTATTTTGGTATGGCGCACCGCGAAGAAATCGAGCATCGCCGGGTCGTCGAAGAAATCATTGACTTTCTCGAAATCGAACACATTCGCAAAGCGACCGTCGGCGCGCTACCCTATGGCCTCCGCAAACGTGTCGAACTGGGACGCGCACTGGCGCTGGAACCCAAAGTATTATTGCTCGACGAACCAATGGCAGGAATGAATGTCGAGGAAAAAGAAGATATGGCGCGCTTTATCCTTGACATTCACGAACGACGTGGAATGACCATCGTCCTGGTGGAGCACGATATGGGCTTGGTGATGGATATCGCCCAGCGCGTCGTTGTCCTCGATTTTGGTGCCAAGATCGCCGAAGGTCCGCCAGACGAAATCAAGACCAACCCCGCTGTAATCAAGGCATATCTCGGTGCGGCGAAGTAAAAAAAATGCCTCGCTCACCGAGCGGTTTGTTCTACAACCGTTGCTTTCTTCCTCCTCAAACCGTTACACTATTTCTACGTGATGCAACTTGGCAAGGATTCGTCACGTGGAACACGCGTGAGATGGATTGGGTATGACTGATGAAGGTCAACCCGTTCAGAGAAATGTTGTACTTATGAACACACCCCAAACTCTCCCTCAGTATTTGCAACAAGCCGCGCGCAAGTATGGCAGCCGGCGCGTGGCAATGCGCAAGAAGCAATTTGGTATCTGGCGCGAGTTTACCTGGCTCGACTCGTACACGCGAGTTAAACACCTAGCGCTGGGGCTAAGACAGTTAGGCCTAACTCATGGCAACAAGGTGTGCATTATCGGTGATAATGACCCGGAATATTTCTGGGCGCAACTGGCGATCCAGTCGTGCGGCGGAGTGGCAGTGGGCATTTTCACCGATAGTATCCCCAACGAGATTCAGTACATCGTCCAGCATTCCGACGCGGTCATTGTCTTTGCCAAAGATCAAGAGCAATGCGACAAGATGTTGGAAATTCGCGCGCAGGTTCCAGCCGTTCGTCGCGTCATCTATTGGGAAGAACGTGGACTGTGGAACTATCGCGATGAATGGCTGATGAGTTTTGACGCGCTCGTGGCGCTGGGACGTGAACTGGATCAGCGCGAGCCGACCTTGTTCGATGAGATGGTCGCGCGCGGCAGCGGCGACGATCTCGCCATCTTTTGTTACACCTCGGGCACGACCGGGTTGCCCAAAGGGGCGATGATTGCCCACAAGAATTTGATTAGCGGCGCGTCGCACTCGTCCACCGTGGATCGGCGTCTGGATACCGACGAGTATCTTTCGTTCCTGCCACCCGCCTGGATTACCGAAAATGTGCTGGGTCTCACCATTCACGTGATGAACGGGATGATCGTCAACTTTCCCGAAGAGCCTGAGACCGTTCAGGAAAACCTGCGCGAGATTTCACCGCACGCGCTCTTGTTCAGCGCGCGCTTGTGGGAATCGCTCGTCTCGATGGTGCACGCGCGCATTACCGATACCTCGTGGATCAATCGGGTGCTGTACAAGACCTTTATGCCGATTGGCTATCGGGTCGCGGATTTGCGTTTTGACAAGGGACACGTTCCTATCGGCTGGCGTCTCTTGTACGCGCTGGGCGAGATCTCGGTCTTTAGCGCGTTGCGCGATAAACTGGGCTTGAGTCGCGTCAAATCGGCGTACAGTTCCGGTGCGGCGCTCAGCCCGGATGTGGTGCGCTTTTTCCGCGCTATCGGTGTGAACATTCGCAATCTCTTTGGTTCGACCGAGGCGATTATCCACACGGTTCACATCGGCGATGATGTCAAGTTCGAAACGGTAGGTGTGCCACCCCCCGGCGTACAAGTGCGTATCACGGAGGAAGGCGAAATCGCGGTCAAGAGTGCCTCGGTGTTTCAGGGCTATTACAAAGATCCCGAAGCGACTGCCAGAGCGTTGAAGGATGGATGGTTCCACACGGGCGATGCCGGCTATTTGCGCGACGATGGGCATCTGGTGTACCTCGATCGAATGAAAGATTTGATCGAACTGGGGAGCGGCAACAAATTCTCGCCGCAATACATCGAGGGGCGGCTCAAGTTCAGCCCCTACATCAAGGATGTGATGGTGATTGGCGGGCGCGAGCGAATGTTCGTCACCGCCATCATCAATATTGATTTTGCGAACGTGGGGCACTGGGCAGAGAAACGGCGCATCCCATACACCACCTTTGTTGATCTCTCACAAAAGCCCGAAGTGTACGACCTCATCAAACAGGACGTTCTGCGCGTCAATGAAAATCTACCACCGCCGGCGCGCGTCAAAAGTTTTGTGTTACTCCACAAGGAATTTGACCCTGACGAAGGCGATCTGACGCGCACGCGCAAGTTGCGTCGAAATGTAATGGAAGAGCGTTACCGTGATTTGATTGAAGCAATGTATAGCGATAAAGACGAGGTGCGCGTCAGCGCGCCGGTCAAATATCGCGATGGGCGCACGGGTGTAATCGAAACGTCGGTGCGGGTGTGCCGGTTGTGATCTTCAGGAGAGATGATCAATGAACTGGGATTTGTTTCCACAATTTCTTGCTACAGGTTTGTTGACCGGCGGAGTCTATTCGCTCATCGCGCTTGGCCTGGTGTTGATTTACAAAGCGTCGCGCGTCTTTAATTTCGCGCACGGACATATCTTGATGGTGGGCGCGTTTACCACCTGGTGGTTCACCGAGAATTTAGGCTGGGATGTGTGGGTGGCGTATGCGGCAGCGATTGTTATCTCAGCGCTACTCGGTTTGCTTATCGAGCGAACCGCGCTGCGTCCCTTGATCGGTCAGCCCATTCTGGCAACGGTGATGATGACACTAGCGATCTCGCAGGTGTTACAGGGAGTCACGATTATCGCCTTTGGGGCGTATCAGCGCGCGCTGCCCTACCTCTTTCCGATTCAACCCATCGTGCTGGGCGACATTCGCCTGAAATTGAATCTGGTGCTGGCGTTTGTACTGGCGATGGTGGGCTTTGTAGTGTTTGTGCTCTTTTTCCAGTTCACGCGCGCCGGACTAGCGATGCGCGCCGCAGCGGAAGATCATCAACTGGCGCGTAGCGTCGGCTTGCGCGTGCCGCGCATTTTTGGGATGGCCTGGGCGATTGCCAGCGTGGTCGCAACGGTATGCGGCGTCCTGCTGGCGAACATCAGTGGCGTCGAACTGACCTTGTCCCTCATCGCGCTCAAAGCGTTTCCTGCTGTACTCTTCGGCGGGTTAGAGTCCATCCCCGGGGCAATCGTGGGCGGTTTGACCGTTGGCATCATCGAGAGTCTCGTGGGCGGCTTGCCCAAAGACCCGGCTTTGCGCGCGCTCCATCTGGGCGACATTGCCCCCTACGTCTTTATGCTGCTCGTCCTGATGTTTCGCCCCGAGGGATTGTTTGGTTTGAAACGCATCGAACGAATCTGAGTGCCAGTGTTCAGTAGACTACTCTGAAGACTGAATACTGACCACTAACCACTAACCACCGGAGGACTATGGCAATTCGACTGGCTGGCGATTTCGATACCACCTATGCGCACGATATGGCGATCATTCGCAATCGCGGGCAATGGGCGCTGACGATTGCGTTTCTGGTTGGACTCTTTGCGCTACCCTTTTTCGCGGACGGGCGTACGCTGGGGATTTTGAACATCATCGGCATCAGCATTATCGCCGCGCACGGCTTGAACATTTTGCTGGGCTACACCGGGCAAATTTCGCTGGGGCAAGCCGCGTTTATGGCGGTTGGTTCGTACACGACGGCGGTGCTGATGAAAAACGGTATTTCGTTTTGGGTGGCTTTGCCCATTTCGGGGTTTGTGGGCGGCTTTGTCGGTTTACTGTTTGGCTTGCCCTCGCTCCGCATCAAAGGGTTTTATCTGGCGATGGCAACACTGTCCGCCCAGATCATCATCCCCTGGTTCTTTCGCAACGTGCGCGTAGATATTTTTGGCGGAATGCCGGGCTTGACGATCGAGCCGCCGCGTCTGGGCGACCTGGTGTTCAACACACAAGAGACGATGTACTTTCCGATTATGATTACGGTGGTCATCTGCACCATCGTTGCCAAGAACATTGCGCGCACGCGCCTGGGCCGCGCCCTTGTGGCTATCCGTGATAATGATCTCGCGGCAGAAGTGTTGGGCATTGAGCAATTTTCGTACAAACTGCGCGCGTTTTTCCTTTCGGCATTCTACGCGGGATTAGCCGGTTCACTGTGGGCGGTCTATGCGCGCTCGATCAACCCCGAACAGTTTTCGCTCTTGAGTTCGGTCTGGTATCTGGGAATGGTCATCGTTGGCGGAATGGGGAGCGCGCTGGGGCCCATTTTGGGTGCATCGTTTATCCGGCTGTTGGAAGAGGCGACGGTGCAGCTGGCACCCGCGTTGAGCAAAATGTTTCCCCAAGCCGCCGCCGGCATGTTAGCGGCATTAGGTCCCATCACCTTTGGCGTTGTCCTCGCCTTGTTCTTGATTTTCGAACCACGCGGTTTGGCGCACCGGTGGGAAATCTTAAAAGCCGCGTGGCGCCTGCGCCCCTTTGCGCACTAGTGACGAAGGACAAAGGACGAAAGACAAAGGACCAACGAGGAATCACCCAATCACCCAATCTCCCAATTCAACAAAGGAGGTGATGCAACTATCGAGCCATTGAAGTCTACAATCGAAAATCGGCAATCTAGAATCTGCAACTAAGGAGGAGAGGATGAAAAGGATCATTCTTACGCTCACACTGGTGGCAATGGCTGTACTCGTTGTAGCCGCGTGTGCTGCACCCACCCCGACACCGACTCCGGTACCGCCCTCCCCTACGCCGGTACCACCGACCAAACCACCCGAAGCCACCAAGCCACCTGAACCCACCAAACCACCAGCCGCGACGCCGGTGCCACCGACACCCACGCGCCCCGCTCTGCGCACCAAAGCGAATCCGGGCGAAAAGATTACCCTCTATCACCTGGGCGATGTCACCGGACCGCTGGCGGCGATTACCACACCACTGGTCAGCGGCTTTGACGATGGTGTGAAATACCTCAACAAAACCGGCGGTATTCGCGGCGCCGAGGTGTTGGTCGAAATGTCCGACACCAAGAGCCAGGTGGACCTCGCGATTCTGGGGTACAACCGCTTTCGCGAAAAGAAACCTCTCGTGATTCAAATGTACGGTTCGCCCGAAACCGAAGCCGTCAAGGCACGTCTTGCCGAAGACAAGATTCCGGTGTTGACAGCTGGTGTGAGTTCCAAAGGTTCGTACCCGCCAGGCTATGTCTTTGCGGTCGTTCCGATTTACACCGATCAGTTCGGCTTGTTCCTCGACTGGCTGGTGCCGAATTGGAGCAAGGTCAGACCGGCCAAGGGCCAGGCGTTGGATTCACCCAAGATCGCCTTCATCACCTGGGATACGGCTTTCGGTCGTGACGTGTTGACGCCAGAGGCACTCGCGTATGCCGAGCGGAAAGGCGTCAAGATCGTGGCGCAAGAACTCTTTACCCCAGGCGCACCGGATGTGACGACGCAAATTCTCAACGCCAAAAAAGCCGGCGCGAATGTGATTTACACCAACACGCTTGCCCACGGTCCGGCGCAAATCCTCAAGGATGCGGTAGCCCTGGGCGTGCGCGACGAGTTTCTGATCGCCGGTTGTAACTGGGGTCTGGACCTTTCGATGCTCGCTTTGGCGCGCGAAGCCGCAGAAGGATTCTACGGCGTCTTTCCGAACTTTTGGTGGGATGATGCCGATCATCCCGGCGTGAAGATCGTTCAAGCCGAGTTCACCGCGAACAATCGCAAACCCGCTGAGCGCGCGGTCGGCTATCTCCTCGCGTTCTCCTTCGTCGAAGCGATGAAGCAGTACATTGAAAAGACGATTGATCGCGTGGGCTTTGAAGGTTTGAGCGGCGCGGCAGTGTACGAAACCATCATCACCACCGGACGACTCGACGCGATGCAGGGTGTCGTCTCGCTGGACTATGGTCCCGATAAACGTGCGCCCAGTCGCGCGCGCATCGTCCAGGTGCAGAAAGGCAAGTTCGTCTATCTGACCGATTGGATGATCGCGCCCGACCTGCGACCCAAATAGTCGCCTCGTCAACTAGTCCAGTAGTCGAATAGTCGCTGACTAGGAGACTACTGGACTATTCGACTATCGGACTAACCATGCTCAAGTTAAACAACATCGAAGTCGTTTACAGCGACGTTATTCTGGTCTTGCGCGGTGTCTCGCTCGAAGTGGGCAAGGGACAAATCGTCGCGCTGTTAGGTGCGAATGGCGCCGGCAAAACGACCACCCTCAAAGCGATTTCCGGTTTGCTGTGGACCGAACTGGGCCAGGTCACGCGCGGTTCAATTGACTTTCAGGGAGAGCGCATTGATCGCCTCGGACCGGAAGAGATCGTCGAGCGGGGTATCGTCCAGGTGATGGAAGGGCGGCGTTTGTTTGCGCACCTCACCGTGGAAGAGAATCTCATCGCGGGAGCACTCGTGCGTGGCAACGGAAGAACCAAAGCCGATCTGGAAATGGTGTACACCTATTTTCCCCGTCTGCGCGATTTGCGCCGACGCGTGAGCGGCTATCTCTCCGGGGGCGAGCAGCAAATGCTGGTCATCGGTCGTGCCCTTATGGCGCATCCCAAATTGATGCTCCTCGATGAACCCTCGTTAGGACTTGCCCCGCTGATTGTTCAAGAGATTTTCGAGGTCATTCGGAAAATCAATCAGCAGGAGAAGACCTCCATTCTGCTGGTCGAGCAAATCGCGCAAGCCGCGCTCGAAATCGCGCACTATGGCTATGTGATGGAAACCGGGCGCGTTGTCCTCGATGGTCCAGCCGAAAAATTGCGCGAGAACGAAGACATTAAGGAATTTTATCTGGGGCTGACCCAACTCGGCGAACGCAAAAGTTATCGCGAAGTGAAACACTACAAGCGACGCAAACGCTGGCTGGGATAGTAGCCAATGAGCCAATTGCCCAATGAGCCAATGAGCCAAAATCAATGTGCCAATTGCCCAATGTGCCAATGAGCCAAATATACCAGACCATTTGTTCATTTGTCCTTCGTCCTTCGTCCTTCGTCCCTTTGGCTCATTGGTTCATTGGCTCATTGGCTCATTAGATTATTATGATGAACGCCCACATTGTCGGTTGGGGCAAATACTTGCCCGGCAAAGTGCTGACGAATGCCGAACTCGCGCAATCCACCGGCATTGATGCCGAATGGGTCAGGACGCGCACCGGTATCGAACAGCGGCACATCGCCGAACCGACGCAAGCCAGCGCGGATATGGCGACGCGCGCCGCGCGCGCCGCATTACAAGTCGCCGATATCGCCCCAGCGGAACTGGACCTGATTATTGTTGCTACCAACACCCCCGATTACTGGTTCCCCGCCACCGCGTGCCTGGTGCAAGACGCGCTGGGTGCAGATCGCGCCGGCGCATTCGATCTCGCGGCAGGTTGCTCGGCGTTTGTCTATGCCCTTGTCGTGGCTGACCGCTTTATTCGTAGCGGCGCGTATCGTAACGTGCTCGTTGCCGGCGTCGAGACGGTTTCGCGCATTCTCGATTGGCACAATCCCGTGTGCGCGTACTTTGGCGATGGCGCGGGCGCGGTCGTGCTGACCGCGAGCGAACAACCCGGCGGACTTTTGGGATTTGCCTTGAGTTCCGATGGCTCGGGCGGCGATTTGCTGATTCTTCCGGGCGGTGGCACGCGTCACGGCATCACCCAACAAGTTCTGGATGCGGGAATGCAGTACGGACGAATGGATGGGCGCGCGGTCTATCGCTATGGTCTGCGCGCGATGGTGTGGATGGGGCAGCGCGCGCTGCGCCACGCCCGGCTCAAGGTCAAGGACATTGACCTGTTCATCCCGCATCAGACCAATGCACAACTTGTGCAACAGGTTGCCCAGCGCTTGCGGATTCCCCTCGAAAAGACACTGGTCAATATGGCGCGCTATGCGAACATTTCCTCCGCGGCAATTCCGGTCTCACTGTGCGATGCGATCGAAGCCGGGCGCATCAAGCCGGGGCAACGCTTGCTCATCACGACGTTTGGGGCAGGGTTAGCGGCGGCAGCGGTAGTGTGGCAATGGGCGCCCGTGTTGCCCACCAAACCAATGTCACTCACCCGGCGATTCTTTCACGCGCTCTGGGACGCGCAAGCCGCGTTCCGTTCCCGCTTTTTCCGTTTGGAACATCGTCTCAATACGCTTGCACCACTCGAAGAGCCGGACGTGAGCACACGAGATAGTTAGCCCACTTTCATTTTCCGTTCCGCATCATAATCTTCACGAATTCCCTATGAACGTGCGTTCATCAACGTTCGGATGAAAACAGGGAGGACGCAGGACAAATTTGAAATTTGTCCTACATTTTCAGGAGGGAGTCCAACTATGCCAAAAGCCCAATCCACTTTACTCGATCGTGAACTGGCGCGCTTTATCAAGTCGGTGTACGCGACCACACCGGCAGTCAAAAAAATTTTTGACGAGGCGGGGCTCAAGCCCACTGACATTAAAAGTGTGGCGGATCTGGAACGTGTGCCGGTGACCAGCAAAGATCGCCTCGTCGAATTGCAAAAAGCCGCGCCACCCTTCGGCGGATTTCGCAACACCAAAGTAAAATCGCTCAAACACATTTTCCTTTCGCCGGGTCCGCTGTACGAACCACACGGCACAGAAAAAGCACTGCTCAAGACAGCCGCGCGCGTGCTGCGCGCCGCGGGGTTCAAACGCGGCGATATTGTGTTGAACACGCTATCGTATCACCTTGTCCCCGCTGGACTGTTGCTCGACGCAGGCTTGCAAGCGGTTGGCGCAACCGTCGTGCCGAGTGGGGTCGGCAACACAGAATTGCAAATCAAGATGATGCTCGATCTCCAGGTGACCGGCTATGTCGGCACGCCCAGTTTCTTGATGACCATCATCAAAAAAGCCGAAGAGATGGGTTTGAACTTTAAGGAACGCTTTGCCTTGCGCCGTACGCTCTTTACCGCCGAGCCGTATCCGCTCTCACTGCGCGCCCAGTTCGAAGACACCTATGGCTTGGAAACGCTGAACGCGTACGCCACCGCCGAGTTGGGCTTTTTGGCGTACGACGACGAAACCAAGTTCTCGCTGCGTCTGGTGGACGATGCCATCATCGAGATTGTGGATCCTGCCACCGGCAAACGTCTCGGCGCGCGCGAGCCGGGTGAAGTGGTCGTCACCACGTTCAACGAAACCTATCCGCTCATCCGACTCGGTACCGGCGATATGGCGGTGTACGCCGATGAATCGCTCCGCAGCATCATTCTGGTTGGACGCGTGGGCGAAGCGGTCAAAGTGCGCGGGATGTTTGTGCATCCCAATCAGTTGCGCTTTGCGTTGAATCAATTTTCGGAGATTGCGCGTGCCCAGGCTGTGGTAACGCGCCCCGATCAAGTGCGCGATCGGTTGACCCTCAAAATCGAACTTGCCCAGGAGGTTGCCGCGCGCGACCAGTGGGCAAAAGAGGTGTCCGAAGCGGTGCAAGGACTCATTCGTGTCAGTGTAGATGAGGTGGAATTTGTGCCGGCGGGGACGATTGCTGCAGAGGCAAAACTGATTGTGGACGAAAGAAAGTGGGAGTAGGCAATAGAAAAGTTTTTGAACTGCTTGAGCGCAACACGCGCTCAGCCTGTGTTCTCCTGAACTGTTGGAGCGAAAATCCTTTGCCACAACGGCAATAAATCAAAAGAGGTAACTGCTCAGCCCCGGGTTCGCTCGCTATCGGTTAGAAACCGACGACTAACGCAAGCCGATGACTGAGCCTGAATTTCGCCGTTGTGCCCCGGAACAACCTCACTCATCCCCCTGCCCCCTCCCCACGCCGTTCTGCGGCGTGGGGAGGGGGCAAGGGGGTGGGGCTTTTCGTACGCGATTGATAGCACGGCTGAGTAATTACCAAAAGAGTGATGGTGAGAGGCAAAGCCGCTCGCCATCACTCTTTCACCCAGCAACGCAAAGCATAACCGCGCGTACAGCGAACGCTATTGCACGTCTACCACTTCCAGGTACGGAAACGTCTCCACTTTGATTGACCCCGGGCAACCAATCTCACCGCTGAAAATCCTCACATACCCCGCGAACACGCGCAGATGATCGGGGTCATACATCCGCGCGTTTTCCGGCGGCTTCCGTTTGACCTGCGCGACGATCTGGTTGCGTTGCGCGTCAATGAACAACGTTCGCCGGTCCAAACCCACATAGCCCTCACACAAGCGAACGGTCGCCGTGGTAAAACCATAACCTTGCACGTGCACGTGCTGGTCTCGAAACGCGGTGGGATTTTTCAGAATCTCGCTGACGGAAATGAGCGCGGGTGTGGGCGCAGTTGGTACGATGGTGGGTGAAAGCGGGGCAAGCGTACGTGGCGCGGTGGGTGTGGCAGTCGGCAGGGTGGTGGCGGCAGGAGTTGGGGACGGAGTGCTACATCCTGTGAGGAAAAACATCGCGCTGGTGATGAAAAGAAAAATCACGATTCGTTTCATCGTCTGGTCCTCCACAACACAAACACAAGCGCGCTAAAGAATACGGCGAGTGCCAGCAATATCATCTGGAGCGCGCGCAACACGTTCATATCGAACGGCGCAACGGCATACGCCGGCGTTGTGGGTTGCGGCGCGCGCGTGTCTTCGCGCACCTGGGCGACCAGTGTCGGTGAGGGGAACGCGGTGGCAGTGGGCGGCACAGAGGTTGCCGTTGGCGTGGGTGTACTCGTTGCGGTAGGCGTCGTTGCCACAAGCGCGATGCCCACGCGCGGCACGGTGGTCGCGCTGAGCGTTTGATCGGCAGCAGCGCGCGTGCTCTCTGGTGTTGCGGTCGGCAGTGGCGCGACGGCTATCGCTGCCGGCAGTGCTGGTGAGAATAGCGGAGCAGCGGTCGGTATGGCTGGGCGAGTCGCTTCACGCCACGGCGTCGCCTGGGGTGCTGGCGTTAGCGATGCAGCGGCAATTTCGAGCGTGGGCGCGGCAGACTCGTACGCGAGGGATGGCATCGGCGCGCGCAGTGCCTCACTCGACTGGATGAGCACCTCCAGCCCAATCACCGCCAGCAACAACACCGTTGCCAGCACCGCGCCGAATTGCGCCAGTCCCAGTGCCAGCGATGGCTGGGCGCGCGGCGCGGGTACGGGTAGCACGAACGTGCGCGGCAGTGCCGGCGCGGGCGCTTGCTTGACCAGCGCGACTGTCCAGCGTAGCGTTTCCAGCGAAGCGCGACACGCAGCGCACTCGGCAAGATGTTGTTCAATACGGGCGCGCTCGTGTGGCGTCAACCGATTGTCCAGGTATTCCGATAGGCGTTCTGTCGTCCAGTGATGCAGACGCGCCGAGTGATTTTGTCCAAACATAGTCACACCTGCTCACTCTTTAGACGATAACGTGCAGGTACAAGTTCCTGATGCTGGACGAGAAAATCGCGCAAAGCCGCCCGCGCACGGCTGAGGCGCGATTTAATCGTACCGAGATTGGTGGCGAGAACGTTGGCCGCTTCCTCGTAACTCAATCCTTCGATATCTATCAAGACCAGCGTGATGCGCTGTTCGTGAGGCAAAGTCTCCAGGCCGCGTTGAATCAGCGCACCCAGTTCGTGGCGTTCGGCGACCTCGTGCGGCGTTTCTGGCGCGGCGCGCGCCAGCCCCGGCGCGGGATTGTCCGGATCGAGCAACAGCGCGTCGAGCGAAGCGGTGGGACGGCGCCGCTGCGCGCGCAGCAGGTCGTAGCACCGGTTGGTCACGATGCGGAGGAGCCATGCTTTGAACGAGCTGCCGCGAAAATGGCGAATGTTCTTGTACGCAGCAATAAACGCGTCCTGCGTGGCGTCCTCCGCGACGGCAGCATCCCCCAGAACGCGATACGCTGTGCGATACACTTGCGCCTGATACGCGCGCACCAGTTGATTGAACGCGGCAACATCCCCGCGTTGGGCGGCTTGAATACAGGTTGGCTCGTCCATTACCGAGTTTATATACCGTTAGATGGACTGGTGGCGGGCGGCTTCGCTGCCAGCCACCACCACACCTTGCTCGGACGACGCGGACTGCTCTACAGCGGCGATTGTAAAATGGCCGCACGCGCCATCCGTGCCGACATCGTGGCTCACGGCGACTTGTATCTGACCGCCTTGCCGCACACAGGCGAAACTGCCCGTGAATTCGATGGGTGGGTCAATGCGGTTGTAGCGGATTCTGGTACGCGAACGCGTGCAAGGTCGGCTCACCGTCGAGTGGGAGGCTCACACGACGACGGTGACGCGCTATCGCGGACGGGGGCGTCCTGGCGCGCAACGCGAGACGTTCACCGAGACGCAGGTGCGCTATGTGATTCGCTGCGTCCAGCGCAACGAGTCTGCGATTACGGCGCATCGCCATCGGTTGGGCTGGCGCGTGCAAGTGACCAATGCGCCAGCGGAACAATTGACGATGGCGCAAGCCGTCGTGCGTTATTGTGGCGGAGGGGTTTTGGAGCGTGATTTTCGTCTGGTCAAAGAGTTGCCGTTGGGACTCCGTCCGTTGTTCGTGTGGAAAGATGACCAGATCAAAGTACTGACGCGGTTGTTGACATTGGGGCTGCGTCTGTTGACGTTGATAGAAAGCCAAGTGCGGCAGGGCTTGCGTCAGGCAGGCAAGCCGCTGAAGGGCTTGTATGCGGGTCAAGCCACGCGAGAGACGGATCGTCCGACAGGCAAACGGATTCTGCAAGCGTTTGCCCGCGCGCAGATTACGTTAACACGCGTGG
>DAOTYB010000184.1:0-13166 GCA_034435315.1 Anaerolineae bacterium
GGTGTGCACGAGGCTGGTTGTGCTACTCGGAAGTGCGACTTGTTGGCTTTGCGCCTGCCCCAATGCGAGCCATATCAGTTCTTGACAGAGAACACGGTTGCTCTCCCCGCTATGCGGGGAGAGAAGGGGGAAATGGGAGTGGTGGTGAGGGCGGGCGGCGAAGCCGCCCGCCCTCACCACCTTCTCTTACTGATTCCCCCTCCCCACGCCGCAGAGCGGCGCGGGGAGGGGGCAAGGGAGTGGGGCTTTTTGCGATGGATGGTACGGCTGAGTAATTACCCGACGGCTAATGCAAGCCGATGGCTGTGTTGTGCCGAGGATGCGAAGGGAGTTATTCCGCCGCGCCAGATGTGAAATGCCGGGTGCGTACGGGCATCGCAGAGGGTGATGCCAGGCGACCACCTGAAAGACGATGCAGCACATAATCGAACGTGTTGCCCAGCAAATTGCCCACGCGAATCATTCGCAAGACGTACTCGATGGCGCGCGCGGTGTCTTCGCCATAGGCCGTGACGAGTGCCGCGCGCGCGGCGGCATCGGGACGGGCGTTGGTCTCTGCCCAATGTTGGGCATACACGAGCGCGGGAATTTCGTCGGCGGGCGCGGCGGTAACCATACCCTCTAAAAGGTGTTTGATTTCGTCCGATGAAATGCCGGTCGTGAGGGCAAGGCGCGCGTGAAAATACGCGCAATAGCGACACGCGTTCACAGCGGTCACCGTCAGCATCAAGCGTTCACGAAACGCTGGCGAGATGTTACGTCGCGCGCGCAGATGCGCTACCTTTGTGAAGAGGTATGCCACATCTTGAAATAACTGGATGGGATTGGTGTACAAGCGTTTAGAAAATGTATTCATATCGCGTCCTGAATGTCAGATAAAATGGCTTGCACCAACGCATCGTCGGTGGTCAAGCCATAACTCTGTGTCAAAATGCCTGCTATGCATTCGCACAGTTCTGCCCCGCGCGGTATGTCAGCATCAGCAACCAGAGGCAACCACAGTAACTTGAACGATAGCGTGCCCGCGCGATCGGTCATTGGCACACGATAGTGGGGCACCTCCTCAATGACACGCGCGCCGTGACGCGTGTAAAACGCGATCCGCCGTTGCCGCATCGCGCGCGTGTGTTCATCCCCCTCAGTGTCATCTTCCACTTCAAGCACCATACCGCGCGCGGGGTACATCGCGCGCAGGGTGTCCCGCACAAACTCCAGGAGTTGTCCACCAATGCTATGACCGCGTGCCGCGCGCGCAACGGCAAGATATTCGAAGAGATGGACAGCACGCGCCACGTATGGAACGATGACGGCGAAACCAATCACTTGCTCGTCGTCCTGTGCGGTGAACAGCCAGCGTTTGCCCAGCGCGAAACTGTGCAGCAAGGACGCGAAATCCACACGTTCGTACGAGGGAAAACTATCGAGGTAGATGGCGCGGACCTGGTCCGCGTGTACGGGGGAGAGGTAAGCAGCGAGAACGAGGCGGACGCGTGCGATGGTCATTCCATTTGCTCGCGCCGAATCTAACTGTTCGGCTGGATTTTGCTCAACACGAGGGCGTGTGCTTGTTCGATCAAGGCACAGTCATCGCCGCTCCGTTGCGCTGCCAGTTCTTGCGCGACGCGCGCGATCTCCTCGCGTATGCTGATGACGACACCGCCCCCGACGTTGCGAGCAGTGGCATCGCTTTGTATTTCGACGCGCGTGCGGTCGAGATCGAAATAAAAATTGAGTTCGTTGCCCAATCGCCAGATGTCGAAAAACTTGAGCCGATGATACACCTCGCGTCCCAGCGGACCCTCCAGACGCAATTGCATCAATTGTTCGGCGTCCGCCCAGGCGCGTAAACGTTCGAAGATATACTCGGTGGGCGTATCGTTGGGCAAATCGGTGGTACGAATCGTTTCACAACGCATCGGTTGTGCTTCGATGGGTTGGTGTTGCAACTTGATGGCGCGCGCGCCCTCTAGTTCAGCATAGTAAAACCCCACCGCTTCTTCCACTTCGCCAAAGTTCATTCGCTCCGTGGCGCCGGGAATGATGACGGTCGCCCGATCAACGACGGCTTTGTACGTGCGGTGAATGTCACCGAGGAAGAAATAGTGAATGTCTTGCATCTGCGCGACGCGCGCTTTGGGGAGAATCGCATCACTAAAACCGCGAGGCACACAATCCTCCAAGCCACAGTGCAATAACAACAGCACCACGTCGGCGGCTGGCGTGGTGTACCTCACGCCATCGAGTGGATCGGCGCGCGCGTCCAGACGCGGGTCAGGCGCGATGCCTCCAATCGCCACACGTGTCCCTTCGATGTTCACCACATCGAATTCGATTTCGGTGCGCTTGGTAAAGACGCGCGCGGCGCGCAGTGCGTCGTAGATGCGTACCGGCGTGGCGCCATCGCTCGCGGTGGGCATATCATGGTTGCCGCTGATGGCATAGATGCGGATGCCAGCATCGCGCAGTTTCTGGAATTGTTGCGCGACGAACGTCAATTCAGCAGGCGGGGGCGACTCGCGGTCGAACAGGTCGCCGCAGTGGAGAAACAGGTGAACGCGCTGGCGGAGGGCAAAATCTACCACGCGCGCAAACGCGTCGCGCAAGCGCGCGCGCCGTTCGGCGAGTTGGCGCGCGGTCATCTTGCCATAGTAACGTCCCAGGTGGTTATCGGCAGTACAGACGAGTCGCAGCATAGGTGTTTTTTTAGTTCAAGAGTATTTTGCGCTTTGCGAGTTCCACGTTGTGCCAGAGTTCATCGAACGTCACGGCTTTTTGCCTCCACGCACCTTAAAACATTCCTGCGCCGCGATACTCGCCAAACTCTGCGCGCAGCGTGTCGCAGATCTCACCAAGCGTGGCGTAACTTTCCACACACGCCAGAATCGCCGGCATCAGGTTGGCAGTGCCGCGTGCCGCCTCGCGTAGCGCTGCCAGCGTATTGTGCACACGCGCATTGTCGCGACGGGCGCGCAAGGTGTACAAGCGCGCTATTTGCACCTCGCGCACGTGCGGATCCACGCGCAGCATCTTGCCGCGAAAGGTCTCGTTGGTCACAAATTCATTGACCCCGACGATGATACGCTGCTTCGCTTCGACCGCGCGTTGAAATTGCCATGCCGACTCCTGAATCTCGCGCGTGATGTAACCCGTTTCGATGGCGCGCAATGCGCCACCCAGCGTCTCGATTTTTTCGAGATACGCGCGCGCGCGCGTTTCGATTTCGTCTGTTAACTGTTCGATATAGTACGACCCGGCGCACGGGTCAATCGTGTTCGTCACGCCGGACTCGTGCGCGATGATTTGCTGCGTGCGCAATGCGATTTGCACGGATTCTTCCGTTGGTAGCGCGAGTGCTTCGTCGTACGAGTTCGTGTGGAGCGATTGTGTTCCTCCCAGCACGGCCGCCAGCGCCTCGATGGCGGTGCGGACGATGTTGTTCTGGGGTTGCTGCGCGGTGAGCGAGACGCCGGCGGTTTGGGTGTGAAAACGCAACATCATAGATGGCGGCTTGCGCGCGCCAAAACGTTCCTTGACAAGGCGCGCCCACAACCGCCGCGCCGCGCGGAACTTGGCAATCTCTTCGAGAAAATCCATCTGCGCAACGAAAAAGAACGATAGTTGCGGCGCAAAGTCGTCAATCGCCAGACCGCGCGCTAGCGTCGCGTTGACGTACTCGATGGCGTTCGCAAACGTGAACGCGACTTCTTGCACCGCCGTCGCGCCGGCTTCGCGGATGTGATAGCCGCTGATCGAAATCGGATTCCAGTTCGGCAGTTCGCGCGCGCAGTATTCGATGATGTCGGTCGCGAGGCGCATCGAAGGTGCAGGCGGAAAGATGTACGTGCCGCGCGCGATGTACTCTTTGAGAATGTCGTTCTGCACCGTGCCGCGCAATTCGCGCACATTCACGCCTTGCTGCTTTGCCACCGCGATGTACATCGCCAGCAAAACCGCCGCCGTCGCGTTGATGGTCATCGAAGTCGAAACCCTGTCGAGCGGGATGCCCTCGAAGAGTCGCTCCATATCTTCGAGTGATGCAATCGCCACGCCGACCTTGCCGACTTCGCCTTCTGCTAGCGGCGCGTCGGAATCGTACCCTGTCTGCGTGGGCAAATCGAAGGCGACCGACAAGCCGGTTTGTCCCTGTGCAAGCAGGTACTTGTAGCGCGCGTTCGATTCGTCCGCGCTGGCGTAGCCGGCGTACTGCCGCATCGTCCACAGACGCCCGCGATACATCGTTGCCTGTATGCCGCGCGTGAACGGATATTCGCCGGGAAAACCGAGTTGCGTGTCGTAATCGCTCACGCCGTCCGCAGGCGTATAGACGCGCTGGACGGGAATACCTGAAAGGGTCTCAAAGTGGGATTGACGTTCCGAGATTTGTGATTGTTGCGTCATTTTTTCTCGTACTCACAACTCCATAAATTCATCAATACTCAAACCCGATTCACGCACGATCGCGCGTAGGGTACCTTTTGGAAGCAATCCCGGATGATTGGGCACAACAACGCGGCGGTGTGTTTGGGGATTGTACCAAATCTCGTGACTACCTTTTGCTTGACGATCCAAATACAAATCCCGCGCGGCATAATTTCCGAATTACTTGTGTCGCTGTCAGTGCAAGACGAGGAGTCATGCTGGCACTGTCACGGGAACACTTTGACGCGTACCCGTTTACTTTTCTCCATTGCTTTGACCAGTTCTCTGGGTAACGGATCACCATGTTCAATGTACGACTCGATGAGTTTCCGTGCTACATCTTGTGCGATCTCCATTGTTTCAGCCAGTGTATGCCCCTGCGCGAGAAACCCTTGCAACACAGAACTCGTTGCCAGGAAACCGCCTTCTTCCAGTGCTTCGATCTCGATCGGAATCCAGTATTCGTTTGAACCGCTTTTGTGTTTCAACACGCCTTGCCTCTCGATTTCTCGAACGCTGATGAATGCTCACCCTGTGACTATTTGATAACCACCAGCACCTGTCCCTGTTCCACACGATCGCCCGCCTTGACACGCACTTCTTTGACCATGCCAGCGCGCGGGGTACGCAATTCGTTTTCCATCTTCATGGCTTCGAGGACCACCACCCCTTGACGCGCGGCCACTGCATCGCCCACTTTTACCGGCACACCCCGCACCAGTCCCGGCATCGGGGCTTTGATGAGTGCTTCGCCGGTCACCGCCGCTTGTGCGCCTTCCGCCTTTGCCATCTTGCGTGTGCGCTCGTCCTGCACGACGACGATGTGCAATTCACCACCAATCAAAATCCGATACTCGTCACCTTCCCGCGCCACGAGTGCTTCCCACGAGACATTGTCGAGAAGCAACGAGTACTGGGCATTGCCATCCACCAGTCGAAAATCAACCTGGTACACCTTGCCATTGATGTTGACGGTGTTGTGCGCGCCGATTTCGACCTGATAGGTTTTGTCGTTGATAATCGCTGTGTATTTCATCGCCAACCCTCCAGCGCGCCAAAGCGTTTCCAGCCGCCGCGCGTGCTATGTGTGGGAGGTGGAATGGTGAGCGCGTGTTGACGTTGCTCGTGCGTCAGCAGCGCGGCAATGACAGCCGCCACCTCAGCGGTTTCCTCCGACCCACCGGGTTCGAGCGTAAAGCGTTCATCGAGAAAGGTCGTATCGAAAACGCCGCCGATAAAACTGGTACTCTGGAACAAACGCTGATGAAATGGAATCGAAGTAGCAATGCCCAGGATTTTGTACTCGCTCAGTGCGCGTTTCATTCGCATAATCGCGGCGGCGCGATCGGGGCCCCACACACACAACTTGGCGATCAAGGGGTCGTAATACAGGGACACCTCGAATCCTTCGTACAGCGCGCTTTCGAGTCGCACGCCGGGCCCGGTCGGCTCGTGCAGACTGATGATTTTGCCGGTCGAAGGCAGAAAACCGTTGTAGGGATCTTCGGCGGTGATGCGGCATTCGATCGCCCAGCCGCGCTGTTGTACATCCTCTTGCCGATAACTCAACGCGCGCCCCGAAGCGATACGCAACTGCTCTTTCACGATGTCAATCCCCGTCACCAATTCGGTGACTGGATGTTCCACTTGCAAACGCGTGTTCATTTCGAGAAAGTAAAAATTGCGTTCTTTGTCGAGTAGAAACTCGATGGTGCCGGCATTGACATAGCCGGCGGCTCTGGCGGCAGCGACGGCGGCGTGGCCCATTTCCTCGCGCAACTTGTCGTCGAGAGCGACCGAGGGGGCTTCTTCAACCATCTTTTGATGCCGCCGCTGAATCGAGCATTCACGCTCACCCAGATGAATCACATTGCCGCGCGCGTCAGCAAGGATTTGAAATTCGATGTGACGCGCCGGCTTGACGATGCGTTCGAGGTATAGCGTCCCATCGCCAAACGCCGATTCGGCTTCGCTGCGCGCGCGCGCGATGGCACTGGGCAAGTCCTCGATGGTTTCGACCCGACGCATTCCCTTGCCGCCACCACCGGCGGCGGCTTTGACGAACAGAGGAAAACCCACCTGCTTGGCAGCGGCAAGCATCTCCTCATCGCGCAACGGTTCGTACGTGCCGGGCACGACAGGCACGCCCTGTCTGGAGACGGTACGGCGTGCTTCGATTTTGTCTCCCATCTTTTGCATCACTTGTGGTGGCGGTCCAATGAAGATGAGGCCGGCTTCGGCACAGGCGCGCGCAAACTCGTCGTTCTCGGCGAGAAAGCCGTAGCCGGGATGAATCGCCTCTACCCGCGCGCGCATCGCCACGTCAATGATGCGATCAATCCGCAGGTACGATTCGCGTGCCGGTGCCGGACCGATGCAGTATGCTTCATCGGCATAGCGCACATGCAAGGCGTTGCGATCCACCTCGGAGAAGACCGCCACTGTTTGCAAGCCCAACTCGCGGCATGCGCGTAACACGCGCACCGCAATTTCACCACGATTGGCAATCAAGACTTTTTTAAACATCCCGACCCCTGATAAAAGATTAGAGACGAAAGACTCTCTCGCGTCATTCTTTGTTTATCTTTCTTCCAACTTGTATGTGCGCGTCGAATATGAGTGTGGTTCACAAGGTTGCTTTAGCGTAAAGCGTATTGCACAACGATATGCTCACCGTTACTTCTGTGTGTAATCACAAAATAGCACAATTTGATGGTGCGTCTATCTCTGCCAACTCCGCCAAGCAAAAGGAACTTTTTATCATCCTCAGTGACCACTTGAGTGAGGATACCTTCTTTGGCAAATTCTCTATGTAACCAAGTTTCATTAAAGTTGTGTTCACGTTTAATCACCAGATTTACAGTACGCGGTTTGATCTCTGGGTAAGAATGTAATCTGGCATCTCGATGAACTTCTGCCATCAAACGCAGACGTGGTCTAATAGAGGCATGCTTTATATCTCTGGAGCGAGCAATCTCTGATTGTTCAAGACCTGACAATAATTCAACAATATGCGCTCGCTCAGTAGGCGCAAGGCCACAGGTGCCAAGAATCTGTTCCCACACTTGCGCGAGTAATTGCTCTTTGGGTAAGGTCTCGAAGAATGAGCCTTCGACTAGCGAAATCTTGACCGCTGCCTCACTTTTCGCCTGTGTCCGCACCAAATAGAAACAGTGACGTTGAGTCGAAAAATAATCGGCGCTGGCAGACAAGGGGAAATCGTATAACCGCGCGGCATTCAAAACGAGACTCTTTCCAGAAATACGTTGCACATCACTCAACGATTTAAAGCGCGTGGGGAGTGTTGAGTTAAAAGACGCAATACCATCACGAGTCTTTAAGCAACGCCCCATTCCCAAAGGTTGTCTTGTCGTCCAGGGCTAAAAGAAAATCTGGAAACACCCCCGAGTCTTTTTCCCATTGTGAGCCTAACCACTCGCTGACAATGTCCAATTCACGATGGGCTGCTTTCGAGCAAATCAAACGAATCATTCGGATAAGTGTCGGATCGGTGTCCTTGAATGCTTCTAACTGTTTCTCTGGAATCGCACCGAGTCGCTGAAAAAGTGTCTCTCCTTCTTGTCGAACAAGCATGCTCAGGGTTTTGCGGTTGCCAATGTAAGAAAAACCCTTTGCTCCAGCCGCGATTTCATCTAAACGACTTTGAAAGGCCAAAGCGGGAGTATCATCAAGAACGCTGATTACCGATGTAAAGAATCTAAGCACGCCCATATTTGTATTTTGGTTTGCTCTCTAAAAGTGCTAATTGGGGTTGAGATGCTCTTCGAACTGGTAGAACCTCATTATTCCAGATGTGCTCTAACTCAGGCGTAAACCGATAGTACTCGCGTAGTGGCAACACCGAGTCTGCCTCTCGGTGAGCAGCCAGGCGTTCTTGAATCAACTTGACGTTTTGGGGATCAATTTCAATCCCAATGGCGGGTCGTCCAAGTTGCTCAGCCACAACCAAGGTTGTTCCTGTCCCTGCAAATGGATCGAGAACCAGATCGCCAGGTTGGGTTGATGGAAAGAATAATCCGCAATAGCAATGCCACTGGCGATTGTTGCTTGTGAATACGTTCACCATTGTTATCGCGTAATGCCTCATCTCCCGCAAAGTAACCCGAAGTCAACTCACGAATATCATCCCAGACATCAGTGACAAAGACACCGTCTTCACGACTGTAGCGATGTTCCGGACGCAGGGGTAGATCAATGCGCAGGCGATTGAAGACGCGTGGGCGTTTGCCTTTGGTTGCAAAAGCAATGATTTGATACTGTTTACCAAAGCGAATAGTGTTGGGCACCGCAGAGGTGCGCTTGGTCCAAATGATCAAGTTTTGCAAAGTCCAGCCTGTCTCGCGCAAACATTTAAGCACGGCTTCGGTATTTTTTTCGCGCTGCATAAAGTAAATTGCTCCACCCTCCGCTGTCAATTCACGTACTCGCGCGCATACAGTCTGCATCATCAACCAGTACTCGTGTTCAGGCAAGGTGTCATCAAAATAAGCGTAATCCTTGCCCTGATTGAACGGAGGATCGAGAAAAGCAAACTTTCGCGATGGAATATTTCTGGTTTCAGTTTCTCCAGACAATCACCGTGAATGATTTTCGTCAGCATATCGCCTCATACTTTCACACTCGTCGGAATCCCATCTTTTGCGTATGTTTGACCATTCACCTAACATTCGACAAGTGGATTCTATCTGTTCCAGTCACGAAATAGCTTTCGAAAATTGGTTTTACTCGGATAACTGAATTTCTACCTCTGCAATGAATTGCGGACGAGGTAACCTCGTCCGCAATTTTACCTTATTTTGGTAATTTTGTCATTCTTTAACAATGTCCCTTGATTCACGGGTTCGGTGTCATTGCCGCTTCCCACGCGCGATACGAACTGCGCACGAGAGGACCCGCGGCGACGTACGTAAAGCCGAGTTGCCGCGCTTGTTCGCGATAGTGTGCGAACTGTGCCGGCGTGACATACTCGACGAGGGGCAGATGGCGCGGCGCGCGCGTCGGTTGCAAGTACTGCCCGATGGCGAGCAACTCGACTCCGACGGCACGCAGATCGCGCATCGTCTCGAGCACTTCATCCGGCGTTTCGCCCATCCCAACAAGCAGCGAACTTTTGGTGCGCTGCTGCGGCGCGATCTCCTTCGCCATCCGCAACACGGCAAGCGATTGCGCATAGCCGGCGCGCCGATCGCGTACGAGGGGCGTGAGACGTCGCACCGTCTCGATGTTGTGACCGAACACATCGGGTTGCGCGGCAAGCACTGTGGCGATACTCGCGCGTGCGCCCCGAAAATCGCCGGTCAGCACTTCGACCTGCGTGTGTGGTGTGTGCGTTTTGATCTGCGTAATCGTCTCGGCGAAGATATGCGCGCCGCCATCAGGCAGGTCGTCGCGGTCAACCGATGTGATGACGACGTAATTCAGTTTCAACTCGGCAACCGCGCGCGCCACGCGCGCCGGTTCATCTTCGTCCACCACGCCGCGCGGGTTGCCGGTCGTGACCGCGCAAAAGCGACAGGCGCGCGTGCACACATTGCCCAGAATCATTATCGTAGCGGTGCCGGCGCCCCAGCATTCGCCCAGATTGGGACAGCGCGCGGATTCGCAAACCGTGTGCAAGTGCAACCCGCGCACCAGGCTCTTGAGGCGCGTGTAGGTTTCGCCCATCGGCATACGCGCGCGAATCCACTCGGGATGACGGGGCGGGCGAGCAGGTTGATGGTTCAAGTTCACGGGCTCCGCATTACAGGTCACAAGTTGCGGGTCATCCAATTGAACCCTGAACTTGTAATCTGAGATCATCCTAACGCATATACTTGTTTATAATGTCGCGCACCCCGTAATCGGGTTTGGCTACGCGTGCGCGCATTGCCGCATAGCGCGCATCAAAAGTTTCTGCACCGGTTTCTTCGTAGAACAGTCCAAGATAGACGTTCTGCTCGTCCATAGCATAGCGGAGCGCGCTGAGCCGATCACGCGGGTCGTGTTCCGGCGGCAAGGGCTTGGTGATGGATTTAAAATGCTCGTACGTGTCATAGAACGTCACACACGGCGAGATGACTTGCAGAAACGAAAATCCCTTGTGCTGGATCGCGGCTTTGATCAGGTCCGTCAATTCTTTCGGTTTACTGGAAAAGCCGCGCCCGACCCAGGTGGCGCCTGCCGCCAGCACAAGTTGCAAGGGATTGATCGGGCGTTCCGCAGTACCATACGGTGAGGCTTTTTTCTCCAGACCAATCGGAGACGTGGGCGAAGGTTGCCCTTTGGTCAAGCCATAGATTTCATTATCCATCACGATGTAGGTGATGTCAATGTTACGGCGAATGGCATGCGGCAGGTGTCCCATCCCGATACTGAACGCATCGCCATCGCCGCCGACGGTAACCACGATGAGATCGGGGCGCGCCATTTTGATGCCGGTGGCAATCGGCAGCGCGCGCCCGTGCGTACCGTGAAATCCGTACGCCTCGACAAACGCCGGAAAGCGTGAAGAACAGCCAATGCCGGAAACAATCGTCAGTTGCTCGCGCGGGATGCGCAGTTCTGCAATCGCTTTCAAAAAACTCGCGAGCACACCATAGTCACCACAGCCGGGACACCACACCGGCGGGACACCACTTTTGTACTCGTTCGGAGTGAGATTGACGGATGTGTATGTGAATGTTGGAAGATCAAGTGTCATTACCATAGGAACTTATCTCCGTGCTCGCCGCTGCGTAGAGGTTTGTTTGCGAGCGAGCGTTTTCTGGGTGGGTTTGAGCGATGCGTGGACACGTTTGATTTCTTCGTACACATCGCGTGTTTTGAAGGGAATACCGCCAAACTGGCGCAGGGCAATCACTTCGCGTCCAAATTCTGCCTGAATCATTCGCGCGAATTGCCCTACATAGTTTAATTCGGGTACGATGATGGCCTGGCGTTTGGCGATGAAGTCCTCGAGCAGAGCGCGCGAGAGCGGATAGAGCATCTTGGGGTACAACACCGCCACAGGGATGCCCTCTGCCTCGGCTAGTTGGACGGCTTCGCGCACCGGCCCGATGGTCGAACCCCAACCGATGATACCGATGGCCGCCTCAGCGTTGCCAAAGCGTTCGTACAACGTCAGACGTTCTACTTCGTGCACTGCCTGGCTGACTTTGCGCGCGCGTTTTTCCATATTCGTGGTGCGCCAGTACAAATCATAGTTGGGTTCGCCTTCGGCATTGTGCTCCAGCCCTTCTGCCACATACTGTCCGCCCGGCATCCCCGGCAGAGACATTGGCGAGATGCCAGTGGGAGTGTCTTTGTAACGCTGGAACTTGTCACCGCTGTTGGGATCCCATAGCAAACGCGGTTCAAGTGGAATACGTGTGGGATCGAAGGCCGGGACTGTTTGCACACGCACCGACATATCTTGATCCGACAGAAAGATCACCGGCACTTGATATTTTTCCGCGATATTGAAGGCGTGGATGATGAGGTAGAAATTATCTTCGACGGAAACAGGTGCAAGGACGATGTGGGGTGCATCGTCGTTCGTGCCAAAGACCGACATCCGTAGATCGCCCTGTGAAACTTTGGTGGGCATACCGGTCGAGGGACCGGCGCGTTGCACATCCACCACGACGACAGGCAACTCGGTCATCGCGGCGTGTCCAATCAGTTCCAGCATCAACGCCAGGCCCGGTCCAGAGGTCGCGGTCATTGCGCGCACACCACCGTACGATGCGCCGAGTGCCATAGCCAGCGCCGCCATTTCATCTTCGGCTTGCACCATCGTGCCACCCACACGTGGCAGTTCCGCGGCAAGGAATTCCATAATGTCGGAGGCCGGCGTGATGGGATAGCCAGCGAAAAAGCGGCAGCCTGCCGCGATGGCACCAATCGCGAGGGCTTGATTACCGCTCAACACGAGTCGCTCTTCTTTTTCGGCACCGGGACGCGGTGTGAGACGATAGAGCGCGGTCGGTGTGATGTGTTGTTCTACATAATCGTAGCCGGTCTTGAAAGCCAGCAGGTTTTGCTCCAATAAATCTTTGCGACGTCCCAGTTGTTTTTCGATGACCGTGATTGCTACGTCGGGTGGCAAGCCAAACAGTTTAACCAGCGCACCAATCGTGATGATGTTACGCCCGCGCTGAAAGTTGATCGTTTTGGCTAGATCGTTGAGCGGCAAGGCAAAAGTGACATAGTCAGCCGCTGGCGGTTGTCCATCGTTCGAGTTATAAACCAGGATACCTCCCGGACGAATCAGTGCATAGTAGCGATCAATAGACTCTTGATCGAATGCGACCAGCATATCCAATTCATCGCCCTGGGACCAGACTTCTGTTGGGGCGATGCGCGCCTGAAACATGACGTGTCCACCTTTGATTTCTGCGGGAATCGTGCGTGTGGTGTACACTTCCAGTCCGGCATACGCGGCGATGCGCGCGAACACTTCGCCTGTGGTGACGATGCCACCAGCCGCAGAATCACCGCCCACGCGCAGCGTGAGTGATTGATCGTGCATTCTGTTTCCTCCTTGAAGGCTGTATTTACGTATTGGCACTTGTGTTTGGACGAATCTTGTGACGGCTCAGACAGACGCGTATCCTGAACCTGTATTGGAACTGCTCAGCCCCGGGTTCGCTCGCTAGCGGTTAGAAACCGACGACTAACGCAAGCCGATGGCTGAGCCTAAATTTCGCCGTCGTGCCTCGGGAACAACCCCACTCATCCCCCCGCCCCCTTCTCTCCCCGCGTGGCGG
>DAOTYB010000185.1:0-6348 GCA_034435315.1 Anaerolineae bacterium
AGGTAGTGGTAAGAAAGTAAGTGATGGTGTACAATTGGGAGTCGGTGAGAATCCAAGTGTTGGAGGTCAACCATGATCCAAGTGACCATCACCTATCACTGCCGCAAATGCGGCAGCATCAATATCGTCAAGAACGGTACCAATAAGTGTGGTAATCCCCAATACCACTGTAAAGACTGCGGTGCCTATCAAGTTCTGGAGCCCAAGCGCCGCCACGAAGAGAGCAAAAAAGAAACGATCCTACGGGCCTACAAGGAGCGAGCCAGTATGCGCGGGCTGGAGCGCATCTTCGATATTACCCGCCAGACGGTGGCTCGCTGGATCAAGGCAATTGTGCGGGCTCTGCTTGATCTGAAAGATACCCTGGTGCCCGCCCAGCCAGGTGATGTCCTTGAAATCGATGAGCTCTGGTCGTTTGTGTTGAAAAAGAGCAGAAAACGCTGGCTGTGGACTGCGATTTGTCGCCGCACACGCCAGATTGTGGCCTTTGTGATCGGCGACCGCAGCGAAAGGACTTGTCGCCGCTTGTGGAACAAGATCCCCGACGAGTACAAGCGCTGCCTGAGCTTCAGCGATTTCTGGGAGGCCTACCAGAAGGTCTTTCCCCAGGCAACGCATCGCTGCGTAGGTAAGGAAAGTGGCGAGACAGCTCACATGGAACGCTGGTACAACACCCTACGTCAGCGACTGGCTCGCTTCGTCCGCAAGACCTTGTCCTTCTCCAAGTCGGACGCTTTTCATCATATGATTACCAAGTGGTACATCGCTGAGTACAATCTGGCCATATCACTTACAATGTAACCACTACCCATTTTGAAATACGACGAAGGGAAGGCGATGATGCCTCACCTCGATTACACCCTGATTCTGACCGCCCGACAACTTCTCCCAATCGTTCACTCGATAGTATGTTTCCATCTTGTCGTCCGGTAGCGAATGGAACAAGATCGAATCTTCGTGCCCCACGCGCGCGCGCCGCCGATTGCGCCGCACCGATTCTTCGTACGACACATTGACGTACACGACCGCCGCGCGCTTTAGAATTTCGTCCGACAAATGCGCGAACGCTTCGGCAAAGCCGTTCTCACCGCCGCGCGCAAATTCGATGAGGATCGTGTGCGCGCAGAGAAAATCCGGATCGCGCGCCAGAATTTTTTCAAACTGGAGATTGATCTTGCCGATAAGAAAGTTCCAGACGAACGGGTCCTTAAAGTACAGGTTTTTATCGGTCAATAATCGCTCGCGTCCCAGACGCTCCCACACCAAATCGTCTTCAAAGATTTGCCAGACCCACACAAAATCGTCCATTTCCACAAACGGCGCGATGTGGAGTTTCGCGCAGCGCGCGCCGTCGGGCATTTTCCTGAGATAGTCTATAATTTCGCTCTTGCCCGCCGCCGGACGACCGATGAGGATAAGAACTGGAAAGGTGTTTGACATTCTAATCGGTTGGATTCTCCAACATCTTTTTCACACTCGGAAACTGATTGAGGTCCGTGTGCGGCAAGAAGAGCGCCGCCATAAATTGATCGTTGAAGGTGTTATCCGCCGCGAGTTCCAGATACGTCATCTTCCTGGCAATCGTGGCGATTTCTTCGCGCGCTTCACGCCGCAACAGTGCCATATACGCGCCGCGCGCGGCGGTGTTGCCCAAAAAGTGAAAACGGTCCCAGGGCAAATCGGGGAGCAAGCCGATTTGAATCGCTTTTTCGATGTTGAGGTACTGCCCAAACGAACCGCCAATCAACATCTGCTCGACATCTTTCAACGTCATTCCAACGCTCTGCGCGAGCACGACGTATCCCGCGTAGATGGCGGCTTTGGCACGCAGGAGATTGTCAATATCGGGTTTGGTGATGACAATGTCTTCGCCGGTCTCGGTTTCGCTTGCCCAGGCAATCACGTACTCGGGACCGTGTTCACCTTGCCGCACGCGCGGTGTAGGCAAGGTGAGGTTGATGTTGCCGGCTTTGTCCGTGACGCCGGTGATGAACATTTCGGCGAGCAAACTGATCAAGCCCGAACCACACAGGCCGCGCGGTTTGCCGCCCCCGATGACGCGATAGGTCGGCTCGTACGTCTGGCTGTGGATGTACACTTCTTCGATTGCGCCGGTCGTCGCGCGCATACCGTGATACACCCCCGCGCCTTCGAACGCGGGACCGGCACTGCACGCGCAACTCACCAGCCACTCGCGCGTCCCCAGCACCATTTCGCCATTCGTGCCGATGTCGAGAAAGAGCGTCACCTTGTCCGTGTCGTGCGTACCCGACGACAGGACACCGGCGGTAATGTCCGCTCCCATAAAACTCGCGACGCCCGGCAGACAATCCACTGTCGCTTGTGGATGAATGTTCAAGTTCAACTCGTTCGCCAGCACCGTCGGGGGATGATTGACGGTGGTGATGTAGGGCGTCAGACGAATTTGTTCGGGTGGCAAGCCCAGCAAGATGTGAATCATCGTGCTGTTGCCGACGATAGTCATCTTGTAAATATCGCTCGGTTTGATCTTGCGACGAATCGTCGCGCGCTCGACGAGTTTGTTGATGGTTTGCGCGACGAGCGATTGCAACTCGACCAGACCGTTACCTCTGGAGGCATAGACGATGCGCGAGATGACATCCTCACCGCGCTTGATTTGCGCGTTGTAGTCCGCCGCTATCTCGACCACTTCGCCAGTGTACAGGTCCACCAGATAGACGGTCACCGTCGTCGTGCCAATGTCCACCGCCGCGCCGTAGAGCGAGGGCGTTTGATCGCCGGGCAAAACATCCACAATGCGCGGATGCACGCCTCCGCGATCGAGCACAACGGTCACGCGCCAATCGGCATCGCGCAAGGTGTGCGCCAGCGTACGCAACACCGAGAGGGGCGCGTACAGCCCGCGAATGTCGCAGCATCTGGACAACTCACGTTCCAGTCGCGACAAATCATCGGTGTTGTCTGCCAGCGAAGGGGGGTCAACTTGGAGAAAGTACTTGACAACCGTTTGATGGACGCGCCAATCATACTCGAATGGTACACTGATTTTGGCGGCGGTCTTTTCCGTCGTGAGGTGTCGCGTGATTTCTTCTTGCGGCGGCACCAAAACTTCCACATCACCTTCCACGACGGTCTGGCACGCGAGCGCGTACCCGGCTTGAAGGTCTGCCGCGCTGAGGCGAATCGTTGAACGCCGGCGCACGTGACCATTTTGCACAACGACCGCGCAACGTCCACAGCGTCCCTGACCACCGCAAGGAACGTTGATGTCAATGCCAGCAAGACGCGCCGCCTCGATAATCAGCGCGCCATGCGCAATCTCCACTGTTTTATCGAAGGGCTGGAAACGGATGTGATGCGTAACGATAGCAGAACCTCACCAGAAGAAGGACGAAAGACAAAGGACGAAAGCCTGTGTCATTCGTCCTTCGTCTTTTGTCTTACGGCTTGACTTTGAGGTACGCCGGAATGTCCACCGCTTCGCGCGGTCCGACATCCACTTGCCAACCCGGCAACGCTTCTTCGACTTCGCCGAGCAACACCGAGACTGCCCCCGGCAGTACCACACGCTTGCGGCTCACTCGGGATTCGACGTTCGCCGTCTTGACCGCTTTGGCGATGCGATCGGCATCGAACTTGCCTGCCGCCCACGCGGTCAACACACTCATCCCTTCGGCATCCGCCACGAGTAACCATGCCGGCAAGCCCGCGCCTTCCACTTCGTTCGACACGGCAAAGTACGTAATCGAAAAGTTGGTCGTGACAAGCACAGGCGATTCGGGCTTGGGCGAGTTGATTTCGTACAAGCCCGGCTGCACCTGAATCGGTTTCTGGGGATCGGTGTAGATATTCTGACGCAAAACGAGGAGCGCGTACGCACTCGCCGGCGTAAAGTGATCGAGCACGATAAAGCCGGCGTACTTGCCGATGTGCTGCGTGGCAAGGACGGGTTCTTCTTCAGGCGATTGAACCCCTTCGCCGGGGAAAGTGATGATGGGATAGCCCAGCGGGCGAAAGTTCTTTTTGATGGCGAGCCGACGAATCTGCGTTGCCAGCGTCAGCGTGCCAAGAAAATCGCGCGCGCCAGGATCCAGCACGAGGTCTTCCACGCCCGTCGCCTTGATTTGCTCCGTCAGATTGGCGAGTGCTTCCAGCCCGTTGGCTTTGACCGCAAGAGGGGTCTTGAATTTTTTGGCAAGTTCTGCCATCGCCTGCCAGTTCGAGGCGTCCGCCGCGTAGAGCAGTGGAATCGCGCCGTTGGCTTTAGCCATTGCCGCTTCGAACGCGGCAGGGTCTTTGGCAATCAGGATGAGTGGAAAATCAGTGGCGCCGCGCACAGTTTCCACTGCCGCTGCGAATTTGCCGGCATCTCCCGATGCGTTGTCAATCGCCACACCATTGAGTCGCAGTTTGATGCCGACGTAATCCACGCTGAACGCGTTCAGTTCCTTCACTCTGGCTTCGAGATTGGCCTCCGTGTCTTTGATGCGCACAAAAATCGGCACGGGGTTGTAGAAGGTTTTTTCGTGGCGGAACAAAACGATTTCGTTGCCCGCGACGGCTTTGCGGTCACCGGTCGCAATCGTGATAAGGCGAATCGGTGGCTGTGCGGCGGCTTCGAGTTGGCGTTTGGATTCTTCGCTGACGTAAGGACACGCTTTTAATTCTGCCTGCTTTGCCGCGAGTTTCATCGCAAAGGCAAGACACGTGGGAAAACCGCATTCCTTGCAGTTGGTCTGGGGAAGGAGTTTATAAATCTGCAAGCCGGTGAGTGCCATTTATGTCCTCCTAAACAATGACAAATGTTCAATGAGCCAATGAGCCAAATGCTCAATGAGCCAATGTGCCAATGAATCAATGAGCCAAACCATTTGTTCATTTGTCATTCGTCATTGGTCATTCGTCATTGGTCATTGGTCATTCGTCATTGGTCATTGGTCATTCGTCATTGGTCATTGGTCATCATTCTCAAATGCCTTTCTTTTCAAGTTTCAGTAACTCGGCTTCGAGTAGTTGCGCGTGCACTTGCTCTTCTTGCATAAACCGCTCAAAGATTTTCTTGAGTTCGGGTTCTTCTGCCAGATCGCGCGCCATGGCGTATTTCTTCATCGCGCTGTGTTCGTCGGCGATCATAATTTTGAAGAACGTCTCCCAACTGGTTTTGGCGTCCATGATACTCCTCCTGAATCAGTGAGACAGTGAGACAGTGAGACAGTGAGACGGTGAGACAGTGAAACAGTGGGACGGTCAGAGTGAGCGAACACTGCCCTACTGTCCGACTAGCACACTGTTACACGGCTTTGACCTCCTTCACGCGGGGAAACAGGTCGCGAATCGTACTTTCGACGACGCGGTGAAGCGTCCATGGCATCAGCGGGCATCCTTCACACGCGCCGCCCAGATGTACTACGACGGTTTCGCCATCGAAGGAAACAAGGTCCACTTTGCCATTGTGATAAATTTCGGCATAGTGGCTGATAGTTTGGATGGTTTCCACCATTCGTTCGTATTCGTTCAACGTTGCCATTTTTCGTTCCTTGCGTGGAACGCTCTGGAAATTTGTTCCACGCGCTCTACTGCTAACTGCACGGCAAGCAGTGCTGCGGTTACGACGATGAGGGTGTAGAATATTTTAATCGTCGTCGAGTCTGAATCAACGATGGGGTTCAACGGATGCAAGACGTTGAGTGTGTTGTGCAAAACGATAACGACGATAGCCAGGTTGGCGAGCGCGGCGAATGCCATTGCCAGCGGTTTGTCCATCCAGCGTGCCACGCCGTACACCAGCGCGGTGACAAAGAGGATGCGCAGCGCGCTCGCCACGCGCGGTTCGCTGAGGGTGATGCCGCCCCACGCCATCACCTGCGCCGGCGCGCTGATGACGATTTGAGCCAGCCAGAACACCAGGGCAACTTCGGTGAGGGCGCGCGTCCAATGCAAGATGGGAGATTGGAGATGGGAGATTGGAGTCAGCGCGCGCGATGCCAGCGACACGAGACCCAAACCACCCGCCAGAATGTACGCCCACGTCGCGACGCGTTCCATCGCGCCGTGTGCATACACGATTTTCACCACGTTGCCCAGACGCGCTTCGGCAGGCGAAAAGATGAGCAACACCACCAGCACGCCGAGCAGCGCGACGTACCTCACCCCGCGCGAGCGTTGCTTTTCGTCTTGCGTTCTGCGTTCTCCGTCTTTCGTCCTCTGTCCTCCCTCATCGCGCCATCAGCGCGGCGATCATCGTCTTGATACGCTTGACCGCTTCGGGATGGCGCATCACGACGATGTTGGCGCCGGTCTCGATGAGCGCGGCAGCGGTAATCGTCTCCCAGTGGATCGCCCGTTCTTTCCAATCGCCCCACGCGG
>DAOTYB010000186.1:0-3967 GCA_034435315.1 Anaerolineae bacterium
GCACCGCCAGAAAGGTGTCATCATCGAGCGCGGCAAATTCCCACGCGATCGCGTCCGCGCGCGCGTCGCAATCGAGCAGGAGCAATCGGTCGGCATCGTTTTCGAGTCGTTGCACGAGCGATGCGCCGCCGAGCGCGTCCATCAACCTCCTGCCGATGTGCGCCGCATCGGCTTGAAGCATTGCAAGCGAAGGAAGCGCGTCCAGCGGCGTCGCACTCAACACCTGACCGTCGAGCGAAGAAATCAGGCGCCCCGCGTCGTCCGTGCGAAGCGAAAGCATCACTGTCATCATTCACCTCACTGCCCCACTGCCCCACTGTCCACTACTCGTACCGCAACGCCCTGATAATCTCCATCTGACTCGCCTGCCGCGCGGGCACGAGCGCCGCCAGCACGCCAAAGAGCAACCCCACCGCCGTCGCCGCGAGAACGCCGGTGAACGGAAGCGAGTACGTCATCTTGAAAATGCCCGTCGCGCTCACTCCCTCCACAATCACGTAACTCAGATACAATCCCGCGAGGATGCCGAACGCGGTGCCGAGCGCGGAAAGGAGCAACGCCTCCAGAACGATGGTGCGCCACACTTGCCCGCGCGTCGCGCCGATCGCGCGCAACATTCCGATTTCGCGCGTCCGCTCGATGACGCCAATCGCCAGCGTGTTCAAGATCGCGATGAGCGAGGGGAAGGCGAGAATCGCGAGCAGAACGTAAAAGCCGTTGAAGATGGCGTCGTACTGCTGGCGAAACTCGGCGAGGTACTCGCGCCCCACCACCAGACGAAACTGCGGATAATCGTCCACGATGGCGCGCAACCATTGCTCCACCGTCGCGACATTCGCGTTCGGCGCGAGATTAATCTGGTAGAAAATATCTTCGCTCTTGTGAAAATCCACCTTCATCACCGCTTGCGAAATGTACGCCGTGTTGATTTTCATATTCAACACATCGCCCGCAATCGCGACGATGCGATACTGTTGAATCCCCTCGGGCGTGGCAAGCGGAATGATGTCACCGACGTTCAGCCCGGCTTGCGCGGCAAGCACACCGTTGACGATGATGTTGCGTTCCTCGCGCGCGAGCGCGGCGTACGCCTCTTGCGGATTCCCCTTTTGAAAATCCATCAGCGAAATCTTTGGATACTCGATGGGGTCAATCCCCAGCACCGCGACTGTCGTTTCGCCCGCACCCTTGACCGATGCAGATGGGATGTACGATTGGGCGTATCGCAGCGTGCTGACCACACCCACACCCTCAATCGAACGAATCTTGTTCGCGAGTCCCTGCCCCGCGCCCACATCGCCTTTCCAGATGGCGACCGAGGGCGGCAGCAGCAGGTAATCGCTCCCCAGCGATTTTTCGAACAGCTCAACGACAGTATCGGTCAGCGAGAACATCATCCCGCCCACACCAACGACAATCGCGATGCCAATCATCGTCGCGCTCGCGGTGATTGCCGCGCGCGAAGGTTGCCGCGTGAGATTGCCCTGCGCGAGTTCGCCGATGCCCTGACGCGCGAACAGCCACGCGCTCAGCGCGCCAAACGCGCGCGCGAACGGCTTGACGAGCGCGGGCGCGACCAGCACCAGACCGACGAGAAACATCAAGCCGCCGAGCGCGACGAGTTCAAAGTTGCGCGAAAGCAAACCCACAATCGCGATGACAATCATCCCCGCGCCAGCCATCGTGCTGATGCGACCGATGCGTTGAACCGTCGCGCCGACGGACGGACGCAGCGCTTCGATGGGCGTGACGCGGCTTGCGGTGAACGCGGGCAACAGTCCCGCAAACAACGTGACGCCCACACCCAGCACAATCGAAACGATGACGAGCGTCGGCTCGACGATGATGCCGCTGCTAAACGTGAGGTTCATAAATTGTTTCAGCATCGGTTCCGAGAGGCGCGTAAAGCCGACGCCAAAAAGATAGCCGAGTGCGAGACCAATCGCTGTGCCAGCGACCCCTTGCACCAAACCCTCGGTGAGAATCAAGCCGATGATCGTCGCGCGGCTCGCGCCAATCGCGCGCAACATTCCAATATCGTGCCGCCGTTCGGCGACAATCGTGCGGAAGGTGTTGAAGATGATAAAGCCGCCCATCAGCAGCGTGAAAAAGCCGAACATTCCGAACATCACGTTCGCCATTTGGATCGCGCCAAAAAATTCCGAGCCACTCACCAAACCGCCCAACGTGTAATTCGCGCCGAGTTCGTTTTTGATTTGCTGGACGATGGCTTCGACTTGTGCCTTGTCCGTCGTCACCAGATTCGCTTCGATGACGTTGATGCGGTTGGGCATAGCGAGCAGTTTTTGCGCTTGCGACAAGGTGACCAGCACCGGCTCGTTCCCGATGAGCGCGCGGCTCGGCATAATGCCGACAATCGTCAACTTGACGACGCCTTCGGTCGTCGGCACTTTGAGCGCGTCGCCCGGTTTCAACTTGAGCGTGTCCGCGAGGCGCTGCGAAATCACCGCGACGTTGCCATCGCCCTGTCGCAAGAATCGTCCCTGCGTGATGGTGTAATCGCGCAGTTGCGGCGCGAGGTTCGGATCAATGCCCACGATGCTGATGCCGGCAATGTCCACATCGCGCCCGTAAAAATTCGGCGGCAGGTTGATGGCGCGATCAATCGAACCCGCGATGACGCGAATGCCGCCAATCGTCTTGACGCGATTCAACACGCTCACCGAAAACGCTTCGCCGGTCTTGTGCGTGATCATCACGTCGGTTTGCCCCGACGCGGAGAGCATACTTTTCTGGAACGCGTCCATAAACGTCGGCAGGTAAATGCCGGTGCCCATAATCACCATCACGCCAATCACGATCGCGAGCGTGGTGAGAAATGAGCGAAGTTTGCGACCCCAGAGATAGCGCGCCGCCAGAGTCAATTGCAAGTTCATCGTACCCTCATTTCCATTTTCGATTTTCGATTGCCGATTTTCGATTGGCTGTTCAAATCGCAAATCGCAAATCTAAAATCGAAAAATTCATCCGTTCCGTTTGTCTTCCACAATTTTCCCATCGCGCATCAACACGATGCGTTCCGCGTACGCGGCGATGTGCGGATCGTGTGTCACCATCAACACTGCGCGTCCCCATTCCTTGGCAACTTGTTGCAGCAGCGCGGCAATCTCATCCGACGATTTCGTGTCGAGGTTGCCGGTCGGTTCGTCCGCGAGGACGAGCACAGGTTCGGTGATGAGCGCGCGCGCGATCGCGACGCGCTGCTGCTGCCCCGCCGAAAGTTGATCGGGACGACTGTGCAAGCGCGCGCCCAGCCCAACTCTGGTGAGCCACTCGACCGCTTTTTGTTTTGCCTGCGCGGGATTCACGCCATCGAGCAAGAGCGGCAGCGCGGCGTTCTCGACCGCGGTCAAAATCGGAATGAGATTGAAGAACTGAAACACGAAACCAATTTTGCGACGACGCAGTTTCGAGAGCGCGTCGTCAGACAACCTGGCGAGTACCTGTCCATCAATCTGCACACTGCCTTCGGTCGGACGATCCAATCCGCCGATGAGGTGCAGCAGCGTGGACTTGCCGCAGCCGCTGGGTCCCATCACCGCGACGAATTCATTTTCTTCGATGCGTAGATTCACGTGGTCAAGAGCTGTAATCGCGGTTTCACCACTGCCGTAAATTTTGGTAAGATTCTCCCCCTGAACGATAGACATTGTGCCCTCAATTTCCGCTGTGAGATTTTCGACGTACCTGTGCTTCAATGTTACTCCCCTATTCCCCAAATGTCAAAGGGGAGCATTTCAGTTTGGAGGCACATCCGCTTGAGGCATACATTTCGCCGCCGTGCTCTTGAGCCATCCCCTCTCATCCCCCTGCCCCTGCTCTCCCCGCGTCGCGGGGAGAGCAGGGGGATGACGGGGTGGTGGCGGGCGGCGAAGCCGCCCGCCACCACCCGTCCTTTGACTCCCCCTCCCCGTTGTGGCGAAAAATTTTTCGCCACAACGGGGAG
>DAOTYB010000187.1:0-11832 GCA_034435315.1 Anaerolineae bacterium
CCTTCTCTCTCCCCGCGCGGCAAGGGGGATGCATAGTCAAAAAGCGATCTTTAACGCGCGTACACCACCGCGCCAAAAATCGTCGCCGCAACGATTAACCAGATCGGATGAATATCAATCCACACCAGCAAGACAAATGAAATCAGCGCGATGATGAGCATATCGGCTTTGATGGGTTGTGGCACTACGGTCCAGGCGGTGTACGCCAAAAGCGCGACGATAACCGGCTTGACCGCTTGCAACGCGCCTTTGACCTGTGGGTAATCTTTGAACTGCAAAAAGCCAATGCCGAGAATCAGCATCAGAATAAACGAAGGTACGACCATTCCCAGCACGCCACTGATCGCACCGAGGACTGCCGCGACGGAATCGTGGGTTGCTTCGAGTAACACCTTGTAGCCGATGTACGCCGACATCTTGGTTGCAATTGGACCGGGCAAAGCGTTACCCATCGCCAGAGCGGCGGCAAACTCTTCTGTGCTCATCCACCTGGCACCGACGGCTTCTTTTTGGATGAGTGGAATGACCGAGGGACCTCCACCGTAGCCGAATATGCCAACACGTGCCATTGCAACAAAAACATCCCAGATCAAGTTCCACATTGTTTTGGCTCCGAAAATATGTATTTTGCAAACAGGCAGGGTCAGGGTGTGCGGTTTGCTGCCAGCGCGTCTTCGACCAGCCCAAGCAGTATGGCGGTATCAAAGGGCTTGGGGACCACTTGATCCACGCCGCGCGCGCGCAATTCGGACGGCGTCAAATCCAGCGGCCAACCGGTGAGCAAGCCGACCCGCGCGCGCGGATTGAACAGTTTTATTTCGCGCGCCACATCCCAGCCTGACATTTCGGGCATTCCGAGATCGGTCAGGACGAGATCGAATTTACCGGCTTTGAATGTGGCAATGCCTTCGGCGCCGCTCTCGGCTGTGGTGACGTTATGCCCGTGGAGGGTGAGCAGGCGCGCTAACAATTCGCGTATCGAAGGTTCATTGTCAATCACCAGAATATTTGCAGCAAGTGTGGGGTTCATCGTTCGAGTGATTTCTCCTGTAGCGGGTTTAGCCAGTGGTAGCGCGAGTGTCACACTCGTCCCATACGCCGGTTTGCTTTCGACGTTCCAGGTGCCGTGAAATTGTTTGAGGATTCGAGCAACAAGGTGCCAGCCCAGTCCCAGATGCGGCGCGCCTTTGGTCGTAAAGGGGGCTTGGCCCAGACGCGCGCGCGTCTCTTCGGTCATTCCGATGCCGTTGTCAATGATGGAAATGATGACCTGATCATCTCGGCGTTCCGTTCGCAAAGTGATGCGTCCCCCGTTCGGTAATGCCTCGATAGCATTTAGCATCAAGGCAACCAAAATCTGACGCAGTGCCGATGCGGTGATGTGCGCGGGAGGCACGGCGGCAAAATCTTTGACGACATCTATGACCACGCCGTTGGCTTCTGCCTGGTCGCGCCAGAGAAAGCGGGTCAGTTCGGCGGCATCGCGCAAGAGCGCGTTCACATCGGTACTCGTTTGTGCTCCGCCCTTGCCGTACACATAGTCCTGCAAACGTTGCACGATGTGCGCGCCCACCAGCGCCGAGTGATGCAATCGCTCTATTTCTGTGCGCAGGGTGGTGTCGCTGGTTTGCGCGAGCAAGAGTTGGGTGCGTCCCAGAATGGCGGCAAACAAGTTGTTCAAGGCATGTGCTGCGCCACCAGCCAATAATCCCGCCGTGTGGGGAGCCACGCGATCTGCCCAGTGTTCAGGCGCCACCTGAATGTATGCCGCGCCGACGACGGTGACGACGGCATCGAACGCCGCGCTCAGCGCGTCGAGGAGTAAGGGGAGGTGAGGTGCCTCCGCGTACATCCGCAGTGCGATGGGCAGGAGAGCGCGCTGGCTGGCGCGCAAGAGATGGTGCGCGGTGTCGTACTCGATGTGAGCGCGCGCTGCCTCAGCGCCCCACGTCCCAAATGCCGCGTACGCCTCGCGGAGATGGGCTTGCTTTAACTCGCTAAAAAAGGTACGAAAAGTCTCTTCGAACGCTGTGGGGGGGACGTGTTCGGCGCGATAAATTTCGTTCCACGCGCTAGACATTTCATTGGCAAAAGGTTCACTGCGCGCAGCAAACTCGGTCAAGACGCGCAAATGGTCGTACGTTTGCTCTGTGACCTGCTCGAGAATGGGGTCTAGCAAGTCTGCCTCCTTCGGTCGCCCAGCGTCAGCGCTAATCCGCAAAGACTTGGGTGGCGACGATGCGCCGTCCATCGGGGCTGGTCGCGAGCGCAACGCCGGTGCGACGATAGTGGGGATTGAAGATATTGGCGCGATGTTGCGGACTGTTCAGCCAGCCTTTCACAAATTCGTTTGCCAGTTCGGATGTGCTATAGCGCGCCGCGACGGTGAGCCAGGGCGGCACCCACCCCGCATCGTTCTTGATTTCGGCGATGTTTTCGCCGGCGTACCGATAAGTGAATCGGGTGGCTTGCAGGTAACGCAAGAGCGGCTCTTGTCCCGTGGCGGGGTCATAGTGGCTAAAGTAATTGCGCGCGATCATATCCGCGCTGCGCTGGCTGGCGATGCGTGTCAGGGTGGCATCGGAGCGCAACAAGCCCAGCCCGCGCTGGGCGCGCGTCGTATTGATGCGTTCAATCACCTCTTGCGCCACTGCTTGATGGTCAAAGTGCGGTGCTACGCGTGTCCCCGTGGTATGGTAGGCAGTGGCGATGGTCACGCGCAAAGACCATCCCGCTTGCAACGATGACGGATCGCGCGCGAGCGCGGGATAGGCGTCGCTATTGAGCGCGATCAATTGTTCGATGGTCATTCCATAGCGCAGCGCGATTTCACTCAACGTATCGCCCGGCTGGACCACATAGAGCGCGTATTCGATGGTGGGTGTGGGCGTTCCGGATAACCACGCCGCCACTGTACACGCGTTTGTCGTGAGGACAAGCAGCAGGTACAGCACGATTCGGCGGAGCATTGTCTTATCGTCCCGCAGAGTACCAGGTGCGGATCAGCACGATGGACATTAGCACTACCACGAGTATCCCCAGATTGTCCAGATGCGCGTCCGAAGCGGCGTCGGGCGCGGAGGGCGTAGGCGTGACCGTTTCGATCGCTGTGATGGTAGCCGTAGGCGTCGTGGTAGGCGTCTCGGTCGGTACCGGTGTTATCGTCGGTGTGGGAGTTTCGGTGGGTGTCGCGGTAGGTATCAGCGTTGCCAGTATGGTGGGACGCGGAGTCACGCGAGTGGCGGTGATGGTCACAGCGCGCGTTGGCGTAGTCTCGCCGCGCATTGTCGTCAATGGGCTCGACGCGCTGGTGTTTGCAGAGGTCACCGGGCGCGTTGTGGTTGGCGTGGTCGCGCGTACCAGAATCGAAGCGCTGGCAAGCGCGGTGCGCCCTTTCGCATCGCGATATTTGACGTACACGGTTTGAACGCCCTGATTCGCTGCCAGAGTCCAACTGATCTTACTCGCAAACGGTTGCCACGTGGCGCCGGCGAAATCGGGTGTGTTGGCGATTTGCACCTGCACCGGGCGACCAATCGAATCGTTCTCGCCGTTGGGGATGACTTCTTCGCTCGTCAAGGTCAGTTTGACGTGGGGTGTGGCTGTTTCGGTCGCGCCATCGTTGATAAAGATAGGCAAGACGTTGGGCTGTGCACCAAAGTTTACCACGTACACGACCATCCCGCCGCTGACGGGTGCGACACCGATGCCCATTTCGCGCATAAGGGGATGAAGAATATTGTTGCGATGGGCAGTGCTTTCCATCCACAGAGCCATTGCATCTGCCACGTTGCGAAAGTGTGCCCAGTTTTCACCGATGCGATAGCCCCAACTGTATTTGCCATAGCCTGCCCGCGCGATGCGGTCGGAAGCGGTCGAGCCATCCGAGCCGATGTGACCAAAGTTGCGATGACGGGCTAGATCGTCCGCGTGTCCCTGCGCGGCGGCAGTGAGTTTGGGATTGAGTGCGAATGGTGCGAGTCCGCGCGCCAGTCGTTCGCGATTGATGCGCTGGGCGAGATCGGCAGCGGCATCACTTTGTGCGTGCACCGTCGAGACGGTGAGCAGTGCAACGAGTAGCAGCGCGATATGCACAAGGTTTCGAGCGCAGTTCATCATACGGGGATATTTTATGCTAAATACGAAAAAAGGCAATGAGGCAAGTTCAGAGGATGCATTTCAGTTTGGGAGCAGGTTGGGGCGACTGCAAGTCGCAGCAAGCCATAGCCATGCCGACCTGCGTCGGCAAAAGATGTTGTCCGCGCAGGCGGACATCGCTCTGCGTTGCGGCAAATTCATTTGCCCAGATTTGTCCCGAATGTGAAATGCACCCAGTTCAGAGGAATCGTGCTCAGCGCGGTGGTACGCCCCACATCGGTACGCCGCTGGTTTGATAGGTGTTGGTCGTCTCGTTGAAGATGCGGCTGTACTCGCCAACCTGAGTGATGCGTCCGTCGCGCCGAACCGAAAAGTAATAGTAACGATTGTTGATGCAGCCCGCTGTGCAATCGTCCCAGCCCTCGATGAAGGCGATTTCCCAGCCTTCACCGCGATCAAAAACTTTGATGTCTGTCGTTGCGCCGATGGCGCCCGGTGCGGCGCGCTGAATCCTGGCGACGAATGGAAAGCGCGCTTGAATCGCGGCGATCGCGGCATCCGCGTCGGCGATGCTGCCTGCGGCGGTGGGCATCAGCGGGCTGGCAACGGCAGGCGCGGGTGGCGTCAACACCTCCACGCGGCGCGCCTCGAGGTAACTGGTGCCCAGACGCACATAGACGACGCGCGCGGTCAAGCGCACCACCGTCCACGCATCGGCACGCGCGGCGGGATCAACACCGCGCACTGCCATACCGGTCACGTACATCGCGCCACTCTCATCGGCGATGACCCAATCGCTGCGGGTCACCGGCGTGCCGCGCGCTTCGCCATAGAGATTCCAGCCGCGATAATAGCCCACGATGTCAAAGATGCGTCCATCGAATTCGCGGGGCGCGTTCAAAATCATTCCCAGCACGTCACTTAGATACACTGCGCGCGGTAGGTGGGGTTCAAATCGGACGCGATACACGCGCTCGCCTTCCCGAAAGAGCGTCGCGGTCGGTTGCTTGGCGCGCAGCGCGACGATTTGTGCATACGTCCGACCGGTGACGGTGATGCCCGTGGCAGCATCTACCAGTTTGACTCCTGGTATCGTCCACTCGACGACGTTATCTTTTGTGGTGAAACTGCTCGCGGCACCAGCATCGGCGGCTTGCAGATAACCGGCAGTTGGTGTGAACGTTTGCGCTTGAGCCGGTGTGGTCAGCAAGATCCGTTTGAAGGCTTCGGTGAAAGCGGGAGGTGTTGTTTCGTGATCGGGCGCATAGACGCGCACGCTTTTCAAGCGTGTTTGATACACATTGATAAAAGCGGTGGCGGCCTCCGGCGGTCTGGGGCGCGGTTCGTAATAGTCGCGCAAATTCATAAAGTCGACTTGATTCAGATGAGCCAGCAAGGTGTGAATCTCGGCATCGGACAAATAGCCTGTGCGAACCACCGCATCGAGACCGCTGGTCAGGGGGGCATTGGCACCTGCAAAGACGACCAGCCCATCGCCGTACAGACGAAACAAGGGGACGTGCGACTCGCGCAGGGTAAAGGAGGCACCACCCCACACATCGGCTTCAACGATAAGAGCGCGCGGGTTGCGTTCGTACGGAAAGGGTGTGGCAAGTAGCGTGGGGGTAGCCCGTGGCGTCGGTGTGAAGGTCACGGTGCTGGTCGTGGTAGGAGTGGGTACGGGTGATGGGGTGGTGGTCGCGGTGCGTGTGGGTGTGGGCGTGGCGAGTGTCATTGTGGGAATCGGGCGCGGCGTGCACGCGCTCATCAGCCACACCAGTCCTGCCAGCGCGTAGAGGATGGGTCGGGTCATTACCGTTGTGCTGTCCATCACAGTTCGATTTCGTAAATGAACATTCCGCCACTCTGGGTAAAACCTGCGTTTTGCAGCGCGCGATTCGTGTCGGGATGATCCACCAGATGGGCTTGAAGGTGCGGGTAACCGCGAAAAGCCGCTTCGTGACGTGCCGCGCGCGCGAGCGCGCTGGTGGCAGGTTCCGTGCCGACGAGGGCGACGAGCGCCATCGCGTTCCAGTCGTGTTCATCGTACGTGAGTAAAATGGCAAAAGCGTCGGCATATTGACGCACATGCCCGGCGCGCAGATGCGCGCGCCAGCGCGTCGCGTCCAGCGGCGTCCAGTGCCAATCCTGATCGGGGAGCAGGGTGTGACTGGCGTGGTAGAGGGACGAGGCGCGCCACCGGGCATCGAGCGAGTACAAGTCGTCTTCGCTAGCGATGCGCGCAAACGCAAAATCGCCGGGCGTGGGTTCGCTTTCCCATTCGTTAAAGTGCGCGATGCGACGATAGCCGCTGAGGTGGAGCATTGTTTGCGTCGCGAGGTTCTGGGTGCTGGTCGCGAGTCGCGCCACGCGGCAACCGCGAGCGCGCGCCCACGCGCGTCCGGCGGCTTCGGTGATCCGTCCGATGCCGCGCCGTCGAAAATCGGGATGCACGCGCATTCCTTCGAGCCATGCCATTGTCCCGTGAATCGTCACGTGTAACACACTCACGGGCTGCGCGTCGAGAACACCGACGAGCAATTGCCCTTGCGGATCGGCATGCCAGCGATCCCACACCCGGGGAATGTAATCCCCCCAACTGAAGGTATTCTGGCAAAAGGCGAGCACAGCGTCTTTGTCTTCGGCGCGCGCGGGGCGCACTTGAATTGCGTTGGACATTTTTTATTCTCGCACCTGAGTACGGCAAACAACGAACCAGCCGCTTTCGATGGATTGAGAGCGGCTGGTTATATTCACGCGGTTGCGATTTTTTGTTTTCCTGTCACACGACGGAAAAATTTGCGAATCTCGTCGTTTTCCCAGACGATGAGCAGCGGTGCCGCATTGAAAATCGAGGAATACATCCCCGAAAGCAAGCCGATGAACAAGGTGATGGCAAACTGGCGAATTGTAATGCCTCCAAAGAGGATCAAGGCAGACAACACGAACAGCGTGGTCAAGACGGTGTTGATGGAGCGGTCGAGCGTTTGCAGGATGCTGTGGTTGATGACCTCTTCAAAGGACAAGCCGCGCCAGCGGGTCATATTCTCGCGGATGCGATCGAACACCACAATCGTATCGTGTACGGAAAAGCCCATCACTGTCAGCAGGGCGGTCAGAAAGAGCGCGTCCATTTCCCAGCCGAGGAACAAGCCGAGGATGGATACAAAACCGACGACGACGAGGATGTCGTGAATTAAAGCGATGATGGCGCACATTCCATAGCGAAACGGTCGCGGCACACGCCGAAACGCCCACGTGATGTACAACAAGATGGCGATAGTGGCAAGCAACACGGCAATCGCGGCGCGCTGTGCTACTTCGGTACCCACCACAGGTCCCACCGATTCGGCGCGTTGTTCAATGAAATTGCCAAAGCGCGCGCGTAGTAACTGGTAGATTTCGAGTTTGGTATCCGTATCAATCGTTTTGGTACGAATAATCAGGGTATCCGTGCCCGAGGGTTGTACACTCACCTCATTGGCGCTGAGACCAAACTGGTTAAAGATTCTTACCACGTCGTCGGTTTGAAATTGTTGCGGCTGATCGAATTTCAGTTCCAGCAACGTGCCGCCCGTAAAATCAATCGCAAGGCGAAACGGTTGCCCCGTCTGTACCCAGGTGATGCCGATGGCAATCAAGCCGGGCAGGATGACGAGTAGTGAAATGGCAAAATACAGGTAACGTTTTCCAACAATGTTCGGCACACGTCCTCCCTAATTCAGAAATCGTAACTGTTACCCGGGAATCCGCCGGGGTTGTCGGGATCATCATTCCAGCCAGCGCGTGCTGGTGCTGATGAACGCGCGCCATTCTAGCATAACTCGGTTAAAATAGCAAAAGCAAAAAAAGTCGTGGGGTCGAGAATTTCTCGACCCCACGCGAATTTATCGCACTTCACGGAATTCGCCATCTACGGTATCCGAGCCACCTCTGGGAGGTTCACCGCCGGGCGGTGGTGGTGCACCGGTACCGCCGGTCTGTTGGTACATCCGCTCGCCGATTTTTTGGAGCGCAAGGCTCAACTCTTCGGTCTTGCGTTTGATTTCGGCAACATCGCGTCCGCCCATCACGTTGCGCAAAGCGGCAACCTTGGCTTCGATTTCGCTCTTGATGTCCGCCGGCACCTTGTCACCCAGATCGCGCAACATTTTTTCGGATTGATAGACTGCGCTATCGGCATTGTTGCGAATCTCGACTTCTTCTTTGCGGCGGCGATCTTCCTCGGCAAAGCGTTGCGCCTCTTGCACCATCCGCTCGACTTCTTCCTTGCTCAGCCCCGATGAAGCGGTGATGGTGATTTTTTGTTCGCGTCCGGTCGCCTTGTCCTTCGCGCTCACGTGCAGAATGCCATCGGCATCAATGTCGAAGGTCACTTCGATTTGTGGCACGCCGCGCGGCGCCGGCGGAATGCCATCGAGGATAAAGCGTCCCAGCGTTTTGTTGTCCGCTGCCATTGGGCGCTCACCTTGAATGACGTGCACTTCGACCTGCGTCTGCATATCCGCCGCTGTGGAAAAGATTTGCGACTTGCGCACCGGAATCGTCGTGTTGCGTTCGATGAGCGGTGTTGCCACGCCCCCCAGCGTTTCGATGCCGAGCGTCAACGGGGTCACATCGAGGAGCAAGATGTCTTTGACTTCACCCGCCAACACGCCGGCTTGAATCGCCGCGCCGATGGCAACCACTTCGTCCGGGTTGATGCCCTTGTGCGGTTCCTTGCCAAAGAATTTTTGCACAAGGTTTTGCATCATCGGCATTCGGGTTTGCCCACCAACCAGAACCACCTCGTCAATTTGCGAGGGCGAGAGTTTGGCATCTTCCAATGCCTGGCGCACGGGACCGAGCGACTTTTCGATGAGATCGCCTACCAACTGTTCGAGTTTGGCGCGCGTCAGAGTCATGACCAGATGTTTGGGACCCGAGGCGTCGGCGGTGATGAACGGCAGGTTGATTTCCGTTTGCATCACCGAGGACAGTTCGATTTTGGCTTTTTCGGCGGCTTCCTTCAGGCGTTGCAACGCCATCCGATCCTTGCTGAGGTCAATGCCGGTGTCTTTGCGAAACTCGTCCACAATCCACTGGATAATGCGTTGATCAAGGTCATCGCCGCCGAGAAACGTATCACCGTTAGTCGCTTTGACTTCGAACACGCCTTCGCCGAGTGAGAGGATCGAAATATCAAAGGTGCCACCGCCAAAATCGTACACGGCAATCATTTCGTCTTTCTTCTTGTCCAGCCCGTAGGCCAGCGACGAGGCGGTCGGTTCGTTGATGATGCGTAACACTTCTAGACCGGCGATTCTGCCGGCATCTTTGGTCGCCTGGCGTTGCGAGTCGTTAAAGTACGCAGGCACGGTGATGACGGCTTGCGTTACCGGTTCCCCAAGGTAGGCTTCTGCGTCCGCTTTGAGTTTGGCAAGAATCATGGCGGAGATTTCTGGCGGCGAGTACTGTTTGCCTGCCAGTTCGACCCAGGCATCTCCGTTACGTGCTTCAATGATTTTATAGGGTAAGATTTTGCGTGCCTTTTGTACTTCGGGATCGTTGAACTTGCGCCCCATCAAGCGTTTAATCGAAAAGATGGTATTTTCAGGATTGGTGATTGCCTGGCGTTTTGCTACCTGGCCCACCAGACGTTCACCGCTTTTGGTTACTGCAACGACGGAGGGCAGCAAGCGCGAGCCTTCTGCGGTGGGAATCACGACGGGCTCACCGCCTTCCATCACCGCGACGACGGAGTTGGTTGTTCCCAGATCAATTCCGACGATTTTGGATTTCTTAGCCATAGGTATTACTCCTTGTATTTCGTATTGCGTAATTACATTTCACGTTTCACGCATTATGCCTTTTTCTTTGCCACTTTGACCAGCGTTGGACGAATGACGCGCTCGTTGAGTTTATAACCCCTTTGCAGTTCCGCAATAACGATGCCGTCCTCGTGTGTCTCTGTTTCTTCGTGGATAACGGCTTCGTGAAAACGCGGGTCAAAGGGTTGGTGGAGCGCTTCGATTGGTTTCAGACCTTCGGCTTCGAGGATGGCGGTCATCTTGCGTGCAATGAGAAAGATGCCATCCACCCATGTGAGCGCGCGCAGATTGTCGGGTACGGTTTGAAAGGCGCGCTCGAAATCGTCCAGCACCGGCAAGAGGCGCGTGATGAGTAACGTATTCGCGTATTTGGTGAATTCAGCATTGTCTTTTTCGATGCGTTTCTTATAGTTGGAAAAATCGGCAGCCGCCCGGCGCCAGTTGTCCAGATACTCTGCTGCTTTGTCCCGTTCTTGCAACAACAGTTTCTTCAGTTCGGCGGGATCATCGGGTAATGCCGCCGCTTCTGGTGTCACGGCTTCCGGGGCTGGTTGTTCTGCTGGTTGGGATGTTTCTTCTGATGTCGTTGGTTGTTCTTGCTTGTCCTGTTTTTCTTCTGTCATTCGATCTACCTCCGCTCTGAAATTCACCGTCCGTACATTCGGGCCATCAAATCGTTGAGCAGATTGGCGACGTAACGCACCACGCCGATCGTGCGCGCGTACTGCATTCGTACTGGTCCCAAGACACCGACGATGCCGCGCGCTTCGCCAGGGATGCCATAGCGCGAGAGCACCATACTGTACTCACTCATTTCATCGCGCTGGCTTTCTGCGCCGATAATCACCTGAACTCCCTGCTCCGGTGCGAACTCGCCCAGGATTTCTTCGAGCAAGGGGCGTTGTTCGAGCATCTCTAACAACGCCTGCATTCGTTCGATAGCGGCGAATTCGGGTTGGCGCAAAATGTCCATAATCCCATCGCGATAAATCTCGTGGGTCGAACGCCGATCAATCTGTTGCATTATATGCATCACCACGCGCAGCACATCGTTCTCAAAGCCCGAGAACGGGACGGTCAGTGTACGCATTTGCTCTAGATTCAGACCAGCCAGATGCGCGTTCAGGCGATTCGAGATGTGGCTGAGTTCTTCCTGGATGATCGGTTGCGCCAGCGCGAGCATCTGTTGTTTAACGGTGCCGTCTTGCAACACCACGACCAGCAGCGCGACCTGATCGCTAATGGCGACCAGTTGCAGATGCTTGAGTCGGCAGGCGGCAGCCGCAGGTGCAGTGACGAGCGCGGTGTTGCGCGCGGCGCGCGCCAGCACCGCGGCAGCGAGGCGCATCCATTGATCCACATCGAGAGTGACTTGATGGAACTGATGGCGAATCATCCGCTGTTCCACCGGCGGCAGTTCAAACTCTTCCATCAGGGCTTCGACAAAGTAGCGATAACCCTTTTCCGTAGGCATTCGCCCTGCCGAGGTATGGGGATGCGTCAGATAGCCCAGTTCTTCGAGTGTGGCAAGTTCGTTGCGAATCGTCGCCGAACTGACGCGCAAACCGCTCTTCCGCACCAGCGTCTCAGACCCGACCGGCTGCGCGGTTTCCACGTATTCCCGTACGACCAGACTGAGAATTTTTTTCTGGCGTTCTGTCAAATCTACCATAAGTTGACTGATTTCTGTTAGCACTCTCAAGTCTAGAGTGCCAACAATATATACCACGAAAAAGGTATGTTGTCAAGCCTTCCGTCCACCGTGCAGACAATTTAAGATAATTTCCTGCTCCCGAATGAATGGACTTTAAGAAAGTTGGTAATGCCTTGTCTCTACTTGGGGACAACCCCTCTCATCCCCCTGCCCCCTGCTCTCCCCAAGCGGGGAGAGCAGGGGGAGATGGGAGGCGGGGAGTGGGCGGGC